>NVSZ01000080.1 GCA_002732845.1 Rhodospirillaceae bacterium | reverse complement strand
TCTTATGTTGATTTTTCGGCCCCCGGTGTGGCTGTGTTTACGGCAGTGCCCGGCGGACGCGGCAAAATCCAAAGCGGCACATCCTATGCCGCCCCCTATGTAACTGTAATGGCGGCGATTTTAAACCAAGGCGGGAAAACACCGAACGTAAGGACCTTGCGCAAWRYYCKMMRMRGSKCMWSYRRAKMWTTMSSMWMACCCNGRYRMWRWYRMWGWWYKYSKYKMKRKMRRWMYWMAGGYSMRYYMKSTKYGYRAMWGSKWKKAWRRMKRRAYRGMYKGTKCMMYKACCACATTTGCCATTGTTGCCAAAAGCTCATCACCACCAAAGGGCTTTTCCAAAGTCGCGGTTGCGCCCATCAGGGTGGCCGCATTGAGGAAGCTTTGATGGGCCGAGCTCATCCCACCGGAAATCGCCAAAATGGGCAAATTTGGGTTGTATTCTTTCAGACCCTGAATGGTTTCCAGGCCATCTTTGTGCGGCATCAGCAAATCGACAATAGCCGCGTCAAAGGTATAGGCTTTTTGCAAGGCCATGCCTTCAAAAGCATCTTTGGCTTCATCCACTTCATAGCCATCGGCTTCCAAAACGGTGCGGATGGAAATACGGACAAATTTATCATCATCAATAWCAAGTACACGGCTCATGGCAGTTTCAGTCCAACAGCTTAAATAACATCAATTCATATTAAGAATCATATCCTTGCAGGCAATCGCTGTATATTACACATATGGATGAGATGTTCATTAAAAAGTGTGCTGTAAAAAACTTTATAAACCATTTATTCAGCAAAAAACGTGCGGTCATGCGGTCAACATAGGCTTGAAAAACAGGATTCTTTTCGATTTCGGCTTTCAAGGGGCTATCCACACCCGTCACCAAAGCATTAGCCAAAAACGCATAGACCGTCGCGTCAACCAAGGTGGGTTCGTTGCCCATAACAAAAGGTTTATCGCCCAAAACAACGCCCAATGTTTGAATATCGGAAATAGCCAAGGTATAAATTTCGTCTTTTTCATGACGACCAATACCGTGGCCTTGAAGATTCCGCTTCAGTGCTTCGTGAATCAATGCAAAAGACCGGAGGAATGCTTAAATGATGTGTTTTTGGCCCGTAACTGGACCGCAAACATGGACCGCACTTTTCTTATCTGATGCTCTTATTAACCCCTAACCCCTTGAAAGTAGTGGTGACCCCGGCATGATTCGAACATGCGACCGCCAGATTAGAAATCTGATGCTCTATCCAACTGAGCTACGGGGCCAATAATAATGGGGAGTCTGGGAACGCCAATTAAAAACTATCTGACGCGGTCAAACGCAAAGCGGTCCGCGTAGTTTCTGTAGGTCTTTTTCGAAACATTGACGGGAATCACTTCCGCATCAATGCCCGCGCGTTTGGCATAGGCCGTGGCTTCGTCACAGCTGTCAAAGCTCAGCTTGATTTGCTGGTGCATGTCACCGGAACCGCTCCACCCCATCAGGGCGTCTGGCGCTTGTTTATCGGAAGGTTCAAATTCCAACAGCCATTTACTGGCTTGGGCTTTACCCGATTGCATGATGTTATAGGTCGGGCAGTAAATGCGGGCATTCGCCATTATGTTGAATCTCCAAGTGACTTTAAGTTATCGGGCTATTTTCGGTATTTTTGCGGGTGTTGCAAGCTTGAATTCAAAAAATGCGAGAACTCTTTACATTCGGGCCAAACCGAAGGCTATAATAAAAGATCATGATGGGGTAAATTTAAGAGCTAATGTAGACTTACTCTCCTGATGAAGAAAGGTTTTTTTGATGCAGTCTTGTGATGAATGTCCCGGTTCCACACAATGTTCCGGGTACAACCTGCATTTTGTTTTGGTCAAGGTTTATGACTTTTACCGATCTGGAAAAACCAACAAGTTCGACATTTTGTTTTCCCTCAACGAAGACGATGAGCAACTTTTAGAACGCTATACCCAAAATATCGAACGCGCCTGCTGGACCAAGGCGGCCTTGCTGGCAATTGTCGAAATTTTAACCCGGCTCAGCAAATCGGGGGATTTAGGTGGTAACGGTGGCGGTGGAGACGACTTGGAATCGGTCATCTATGACACCATCAAACTGGCCCGCGATGCGTTCAGCACCTTTCCCTGGCATTTGCAAGAACTGGTCGAACAAGCCCCGGATTTATACGCCCAAATTCAAGAACAATGCCCCGATGAAGACCTGTGCGCACAAATATCCAAACGCACCTTCATCAAAATCTGTAAATCCATCGCTTACGCTTAAAAAAACCAAGCCCGTTAAAAGACAAAGTCCGGTCCGCGGCGAATTTCTCCGGCCCGTTCGCCCAGCGTCGTATAGATCGGCATTTCGATTAAATCGGCTAAGACGTTTTGAGCATCGGCGTCAAACACGCCGAGTTCATTGAGAATACACCCCATAGCCAGTTCCGAAGCGCGAATTGTGCCATCGTCTATTTTAAGGGCAATGGCGAGTTTGCGCTCGGGAATCATGGCAATATGCACCCCCTCGGCCCCACCCTTGACCAGCACCGCCCCCTTGGTCTGGGTCATCACGCGGGTATCAAAACGCTCATCCCCGGCAATGCAATGCGGGCAGGCCGCCATGGCGGCCATCACGCGTTTGGTCGCCTGTGCACGAGGCGCTGGCAGGTCATCCGCCATCATCTTGGCCAGGCCCTTGGCCAAAGCCGTCAAAGGCAAACCATAAACCGGAATACCACAGCCGTCCGTGCCACAGGGAAGCGTGCTTAAGCTGGCCCCGGTCATATCTTCAAGGACTTGATTGATCTGTTGCTGCACAGGGTGATCCGGTTTGATATAGCCTTTGGTCGGCACCCCCATATGCAACGCCGTCGCCAAAAACCCCGTGTGCTTGCCCGAACAGTTGTTGTGAACACGGGTCAGTTTTTCTCCACTTTTGTAGAGCGCTTTGCTGACGTTTAAAGAAAGAGGTTCCCCCGGGCCGCATTCCAAATCATCCGGGCCAAGCCCCAAACGATCCAGCCAAGCCGAAATCCGCGTGGTGTGGAAAGGCTCGCTGTTGTGCGATGCACAGGCCAAGGCAATTTCTTGCAGGCTTACATCGTAATGATCGGCCGCCCCAGTCTCGATAAACGGCAAGGCTTGCAAGGGTTTTAAGGCCGAACGCGGATAAACCAAAGCCTCAACATCGCCCCAAGACTTAACGATTTCGCCCGAACTTTGGACGATAACACATGCCCCGCGATGACGGCTTTCGACCAAATTAGCACGGGTGACTTCAACCAAAACCGGGTTTGCTTTGGGCATTATATTTCTCCGACAGGGACACAGTGGTCTTCAGCATAAGGCTACTGTGCGAAAATTTATACTTTTTCTGGAGCGTATTCCTGCAAAACCTCGTCGATGCGCAAAAGCAGGTCTTCCCCACCAACGGGTTTGTGTAACAGCGCATAACCACTTTTTGAAATCTCGGTTAAACGGTGCGTCGCGGTATCACCCGTCAACAACACAGCCGGAATCTTCACCTTATAATAATCACAAAGACGAGCGATTGCCTGGACTCCCGTGGTTTCGTTTTCAAGGCGGTAATCGGCGATGATGATATCGGGGCATTGCCGGGGAAAACGGCTCATCACCACGGCGTCTTGATGCGCCACATCGGGCGCAGACACAACATGATGGCCGGCAGCCGTCAGCATCAACGACAAACTTTTGCGTACGGGTTCTTCATCATCAATAACAATAATCGACAAGTTTTTAGAATGGCTCGTCTTATCTTCAACCGATTGATCATGTTGGATAATCGTCAGTGGGTCGGCCAGCGGCACGGTGATGGAAAACATCGACCCCTGCCCCAATTTAGAAGACAGATGCAGTTCTAAATTCATCAAGTCAGCCAATTTTTTGACAATAGACAGGCCCAAACCGATGCCTTTTTGGGACGTGCCTGTTTTAATACCGACCTGATAAAATTCTTCAAAAATCTTTGACTGTTGCTGCTTTTCGATGCCCCGTCCTGTATCGCAAATTTGAATTTGGATGTGATCTTCACCTTCGCGCCGACAGCCGATCAACACGCGCCCGTGATCGGTATACTTGATGGCGTTCGCAATCAGATTTCTGAGGATATTTTCCAACAACACCGGGTCAGAATGAACATTTTGTGTGCACGACACAATCTTCAAACTGAGCCCCCGTTTTGCAACAACCGGAGCAAATTCATACATCAAACTTTCGAACATGCTTTGAATAGATACGGTTGTTAATTTGACTTCAAAGACTCCGGCTTCTAGACGCGAAATATCCAACAATTTGTTCAAAATATAGCCCAAAGAATCTGCACAATGCTCTAAGCGGTCAATCAGCTCGCGGTTTTCCTCGGAAACTTCGTTGTTTCTTAGGGTGTAAAAGAACAGGCTCATGGCCTGAAGGGGCTGGCGCATGTCATGGCTGGCTGCGGCCAAGAACACCGACTTATCCTTACTGGCGCTTTTGGCCTCGGTGACCAATTCTTGTAAGCGTTCTTCTCGACCTTCGATGTTTTCAACGAAGATACCAAGGGAGGCCCCCATATCGGAAATTTCATCATGACCACCATGGGGGATTTTCCGATTTTGATCACCCTTGGCAACGGCGCGCATGGCCCGTTGGATCGCCACCACCCGACGGCTAATGTTGCTGTCTAAATAAAAGACGACCATAATCGCAAAAACAATTGCGCCCAACGAATACAATGACAATAGCCAGATCGCTTGGCGGATATCAGACCGGGTGTTTAAGATCAGCCCATCAATTTCGGCCGAGACGTTTTTTGTCAAATTCGCCACCGAAATGGACATCAAATCGGCGTAATGGGTGTTTTGTAAAAGAAGCTGGTTAATTTTAGCCGCATTCAAAATCAGTATGTCATTGTGCTTAAAAAAATGGGTCAGTTTGGAAAAGCTTTTTTGCAAATCTTCTTTGTGCTGGCGAATGCGTTTAACATCCCCCTTTCCATAACCAAGTTTAGAGATGATTTCTAATTCGCGTTCAATAAAATTAAACTGATCATTGATGCGATTAACAAAGGCACCGCGGTTCCATTTGTTGCTGGTGCGCATCAGGCTGGACGCCGCATTTGTAATGCTTTCACCTTGCCGAGAAATTTCATAGGCCGCGACCAAAGCCGGAAGGCTTTCTTGATGCAAACGTTCCAGACGATGAGCGTGTTCAAGCGAAAGGGCGATGTTTAACAAACTGGAGACGACACCAGCAAAAGCCAGCAATAAAAAAGCCATCAAAATGCGTGTACGGATACTACTAAAAATTTTACTGTCCTTCTTTAGACCCCCACAGTATCACACTACAAATAATTTAAGAAATCCGTAAAAATGATAGCTGAATTTTAAAGAAAATCCGCCAATTAAAAAAATCATATAAAGCTAAGACTATTCGTTGTCTTAATAGTCCTGTATGTTAAGCGCATGTAAACTGGTTAAATAAGTGTTTAAAAGGCCTCCCATGAAAACCAAAAAGAGAATCAAAAAACACCTTTTCCTTGGACTTTCCATCCTTGCCGCTTTTCAGCTTAACGTATTAAAACCCGCACATGCCGGACCAACTCTGGATGCAACCAGAGCGCGGGGAAGCTTGCTGTGTAGTTCCGCTGGCCGACTTCATACGGACCCCAATGATTATAGTGACGCCGGAAAAATTGCGGGCTTTGACCGTGATTTTTGTCGGGCCATTGCTGCCGCGACCCTGAACAACGAATCCGCCATTCAGTTCACACAATTAATCCCCCAAAACCGTTTTCAGGCGCTTCAAGAAGGCGCGGTTGATGTTTTGATCCGCTCAACCACATGGACATTCAGCCGCGACACGTCTTTGGGCGTACATTTTGCGGCCACCAATTTTTATGATGGCCAAGGCTTTATTGCGCCCAAAAACTTGGGTATTACAAAGCTGGGCCAACTCAAATCCTTAAAGAAAAAGGCCATTGCCTGCGTCGAAAAAAACACCACAACCCGTGACAATGTTGTCCGTTATGTCCGGGACAAGGCCTTGCCCGTCGAAATCATGGAATTTAACACCTTCGAAGAACTGCGTTACTCTTTTATCACCGGAAAGTGCGATTTATATACGGCCGATTTGTCCTATTTGGTCGAAGTCCGCCTGCAAGACGTCCCCAATCCAGATGACTATCTGATCTTAGACGACGTCATTTCCAAAGAACCCTTAGGCGCCGCAGTTCGCGACGATGATCCACAATGGTTTAACATCGTGCGCTGGGTCATTTTCGCCACCATTCAAGCCGAAGAATTGGGCATTAGCTCGCACAACGTCGAAGACCTGCGCAAAAACGGTAACTTGGCTCAAATGCATTTTTTAGGAGCCGAGCGAGACTTGGGAAAATCCTTAGACCTTAGCGATGATTGGGCTTATCAGGTGATAAAGTCCGTTGGCAATTTTGGGGAAATTTTTGAACGTAACCTTGGGCCTAAAACAATATATAATCTAGACCGTGGCCTCAACAATTTGTGGACCAAAGGGGGGCTCATTTACGCTCCACCTTTTAATTAAAAAGCCACCACATTTAAGGGTCCTTCCCCTAAGCTGCGGCAACTTTTTCCATGGTATCGATAAGCTCAAAAGCCTTAAAGGGCTTGAGCAAGGTTTCCGTCGCCCCCAGCTTTTTCGCCAGACTGAGATAATCCATTTGCATATAATTGCTGCCGCCGGAAATGGCCAAAATATTTAAGTCCGGAAATGCGACTTTCAGTTCGATAATCGTTTCAATGCCTTCTTTTCGGGGCATCAACAAGTCAACAATGGCGATATCAAAGGTCTCGCTTTTACACAACAAAATGCCTTCATCGCCATCACAGGCCACGTCAACACTATACCCTTGGGTTTCTAAAATAAGCCGGATACTGTCCCGCACATCATCATCATCATCAATGATCAAAACACGGACCTTAGCCTCTGCCATCACAGGCTCCTCTACCATTTCGAGTATAATGATAGAAGGTCTGCGAAAAAATCATACTACACACTTGGATTAGGCCTAAAAAACTATGCACAGGCCGATAATACAAATTCACTAGAACCACATCTTTCGGTTGCGGTAATTACGGCTTTAAAACAAGCAAAAAAGAAGCAACTAGCGGTTAAGKCCGAGTTTGGCTTCGACTTCCCTTAGCTCTTTGACGAAGGGCTCGATTATTTCACAACGGCATTGAGACGTTATCGGATCGTCATAGCGCATGATTTTGCCCGTCTTAACGGGATTCTTGCAAGACCAACATATGCTCCGTGTTGATTTATTAATGATTTCAGTTCTCATCTTCATTAACGTTTCGCGATCAAGATCAGTCATARACRTYCACTTTCAATATTTTYRKTCACCGTTTTCTCGGTCAGCGTAACCTAACCAAAGAAAATCATATTGGCGACAACAATTGTAAAAAATGATCATGATGATAAAGCGCAGAGCAGACGTAATGGCGTTTTCCTTGAACGTCGTCTAATCGCCCATAAGCGGAAATCCGTGCGCCCTGAAATTTATAGTGTTACGTTCATCAAATGAATGAACATACATTGCGCGTTTATCAAGGTGGCTGTCTCTGTAGCGCCGTCCGATATGAGGTCGAGGGTCAACCGCTTGTGGTCGCTCATTGTCATTGCGAGAGCTGCCAACGGGGAAGTGGAGCGGGACACTCGACTGGCGCAATGTTCCCTGCCGACAAATTCAAACTGTCGGGGCCGATTGCTGAATACAAATACAAGTCTAACAATGGAAATGAAGTCACACGATTTTTTTGTCCGGCGTGTGGCAGTCCCGTTTTCGGGCGCAACAGCGGCGCAAAGGACTATGTGACGGTTACCTTGGGGACCATCGATAATTCTAACGAATTTGAACCTCAGGTGGTCGTTTTTGCCCGAAACCAGAAGCTTTGGGACGTCATAGAGGGCAACCTCCCTACGTTTGACGCTCAACCAGATTGGAAACCCAAAGAGGATGAGTGATGTTTATCACTGAGGGCTGTGCAAAAAGGGCTTAATCAAACTGAACAAGTTATGAACAGAGCACTCAGGTTAAGTTCAACCGACACCCTGTAATCTGTCTTCATGATGCACACAGAGAAAGGAAACAAAAACATGTACACAGATAAATCAATCACACTGGTCCCCACATGGCTTAAGTTCCTCCCCCTGATAGGCGTGATGGCTCTGAGCGTCGTAGCCTCTGGAATGTATGGGCTGGTTACGCTCTTATAGATGTGATGTTTCAGGTGTTCAGCCAACGCTAGGTCTACCTTAGGGGCTGGGTTAAGGGTGCGCTATCCGCAAAAGTGCCGCCATCAAGCACCGCTAATTCGCCTTGAATATGGGCAATTATAGAAAACTTCCGGCGATTGGCTTTCGCTAAATCACGAGTTTGAAACCCACAACGACCTCTTTAAGCCGCTTTGGCTTGAAGATGGTCAGACACGTCAAGAACAGCAGACCAGCCTTTGGCGCGCTTTCTGAGGTTACGAGTGTTCATAACAGGTCCCATAAATGTAAGGTTAACTTACAAACCCTTACACGTATAACCCGATAAAATTTAATGATTTATATGTTTAAAAAAAGTGGTCGGGGAGACAGGATTCGAACCTGCGACCCTCTGGTCCCAAACCAGATGCGCTACCAGGCTGCGCCACTCCCCGACACTTTTTTGCTCAACGACGATGCCGCTGAAAACGTGGCCTGTTTAAGGCTTAATTTTGAGCATGGCAAGCCCTAAAAAAACAAATATCTAACTTTGACGGGATAAGGCCTAAAAAGTGAACCGCTGACCGACGCTGATTGACAGCCGTTTTACGGTGCCAGCGGGCAGTTCCAAGACATATTTCATCAAACCCGGCGCCTGGATCATGGCTTCGCTCATCGGCGTGGTATTTTCGGCGATAAACATAATACGCCCAAGTTTATCGGCAAAAAGCATGTCCAAGGGAATCAGCGTATTTTTCATCCACATGGTCACCGTTTGCGAGCGTTTATAAACAAACAACATACCGGTGTTGGGGGCGAGTGCCTTGCGCCACATCAAGCCTTGTTTGTGCTGGTCATATGATTTGGCGATTTCAACGGCAATATCACGCGCCCCGTACGGCGACAAAAGCCGCACACGGCCTTTTTCAAAGGTCACGGAAGACTGTTCAGCCTGTGGCCGGGGAAGTTCCGCAGCCTCGACCGGAGACGTGAACGAAAGATAAAACCAGACCAACAAGAAAATGGCCCCAAAGACCACGGCGAAAAAGATAAAAAAGCGTACAATAAAATTATTCATGGGCCGGATCATAACGACTTCACGTTAATCTGTCTCCCCCACATTTTGACCATATTTCTTTCCTATAAAATCGATTGCGACAAATCTTTAAGCCCCGTATTCTCGGGGAACGAATCAAACCTGTTTTCAGTGAGGCCAACAACGTGTTGCATACCATTTCTCTCGGCGCTGGTTTAGCCGCCCTTTGGATGTTGCTTTCGGGATATTTTGAGCCCCTGATGCTAGGCTTTGGCCTAGCTTCCATCATTTTCACGTTGTGGATTGCCCACCGCATGGACGTGGTTGATCACGAAGGTCACCCGGTCCACTTGGCATTTCATGCATTGATGATTTATTGGCCGTGGCTGTTTTGGCAGATCATTAAGTCCAACATCGACATGGCCAAGGTCATCTTATCGCCTAAACTGAACATCACCCCTCACACCTTCGATACCCAATCTTCTCAATCGAGCGATGTGGGGCGTGTTTTGTATGCAAATTCCATCACGCTGACGCCCGGAACCGTAACCGTTGATATGCGCGCGGATGGAATGTTTGAAGTTCACGCCCTGACCAAGGACGCTCGTGAAGGCGTCGAAACTTTAGATATGGATCGCCGCTGTACCGCTATGGTCGGTGAGCTCCAAAGTACCAAGTCCTCAGACAGCATAGATTCCCCCGACAGCCCCTCAGGGGACAAAAAATAATGAGCCTGTTTGTCGATATTTTTTCCAACATGTTCGCCGCCGCCGCCCTTGCGGTTTTGGTCTCTATGGCCTTGGCTTTGTTTCGCGCCTTTATCGGCCCCACCGTGTTTGACCGTATTTTGGCGGTCAATACAACGGGCACCCTGACCGTGGTCTTGATTGCGGTTTATGGATTTTTAGACGGACGTCCTGAATTTTTAGACATTGCCTTGCTGTACGCTCTGATCAATTTCATCGGCACCGTTGCGGTGACAAAATACGTGAAATTTGACGCCCAAGGCTYTCCCGGCAAAGCCCCCAGCGATGGGGATTTATGATGCCTGATTTAAGCGTATTTGATTGGATCAGTTGGATCTTGATTGTCAGTGGTGCCTTTTTTGCGCTGGTCGGATCGCTGGGTATTTTGCGGTTGCCTGACATCTTTTCGCGCATGCACGGCGCGGGCATGGTGGACACCTTGGGCTGCTGGCTAATTCTGATCGGTTTGATGTTTCAAACGGACGAATGGATCGTCATTGCAAAGCTGGGCTTGATCATTATCTTTATTGGCCTGACCTCGCCCACCACAACGTTTGCTTTGGCGCGCGCGGCGATTGCCGGTGGTGTGCAAAGCGGGACCAAACACAAATCTTCGGACAGTTCTTCTAAGACTCCTTCTACGAAGGATGCCCAGTCRAAGGATGCCACGTCATAGAATACATCATAGAACATGTAATCGCCGTTGCTTTGTTGTTGTTCATGACCGCATCCGCGTTTTGGCTGGTGCGTTTGCGCAACCTGTTTGCCGTGGTGATGTTGTCGGGCATTTATTCACTGTTTGCGGCCGCT
>NVSZ01000079.1 GCA_002732845.1 Rhodospirillaceae bacterium | reverse complement strand
AATGCGGAGGGGTGCGAAGTCGATTTTCAAATCGATTTTGAATTCAGATCCGCGTTATTGGAAAAGGTCATGGGCAAAGTTTTCACCGAGGCCGCGCATAAAATGATGCAAGCTTTTGTGACTCGCGCGGAAAAAGTTTACGTTTAAAGTTCTGCAACTTTGTTTAATAATTTCATTGCAGACTCAACGGCTTGTTCGCGGACGTCTGTGCGATCACCCTTAAATTCATGGCATTCATTATAAGTGTTTAGACCCTTGCGAGCCACAGCCAAGTGGACCAAGCCAACGGGCTTTGTGGCGGTGGCTCCGCTCGGGCCGGCAATGCCCGTGACCGATACACTTAAATCAGCATCAGCCTTTGTTAAAGCGCCCTCGGCCATGGCTGTCGCACATTCATCAGAGACCGCACCTTGGGCCATGAAAATGTGCGCAGGGACACCTAATATTTCGCCCTTGGCTTGGTTTGTATAGGTGATAAAACCGCGTTCGAAAATCTCAGACGATCCGGCAATGGACGTGATTAAACCGCCAATCAAGCCGCCTGTGCATGATTCCGCAACCGTAATCTTAAGTTTTTTTTCGATGCAGATTTTCTGTAATTTTTCAGCTAAATCAATGATATGCGAGGGGAACATTAGCTTAATCCTCCGAGAAAAGAGCCGCCATATTGTTAAACAACAGGCTAAAGAATAGGCAAGATGACATAAAGACAGCCAAGGCCAAATATACCCGCCAAAACGTCATCCAACATGACCCCCCAAGCTCCGCCAAGGGACTTGTCGGCCCACGATATTGGCCAGGGCTTAAGTATATCAAAAAGGCGAAATAAGATAAAGCTGATCCCATAAGAAATCGGGTCCAAAGGGGCGATTAACAATACGATCCATTGCCCGGCAACTTCGTCAATAACCACCGGACCTGGGTCATGTGCGCCTGAACGGTCCATATAATCCTTGGCCGCCCACAAACCAACCATAAAAACGACGATTGAAGCGGTCGCCAAGAGCCAAAACCCACCTGTTTGCATCATCAGCCAAGCCAAGGGCAGGGCGGCGAGTGAGCCCCATGTGCCGGGGGCTTTGGGCAGGTAGCCAGAACCAAACCAAGTTGCCAGCAAGACGCCCGGATGGCGAAGGCTAGGACGCGAAGGCAGAGCGGGCGAAGGAGTATGTGTGATTTTGCTCATAGAACTAGAAAAACTCATGTTTTAAACTGTTGAAGACAATGCACTTTATCAAACCGGACGTAATCCTCCACACTTTAATCTAAAAGGATTATGGAGCATGATTTCATGTTTTAGGTCATTTTAGTTTTATACCCTACTGATATTATGTAATATAATTGGTGTATTGCTTTTGGTTTGATCCATCAAAAAAATCTTAAAAAAGGTGATAAATCTGATGAGAATGCTTTCACTAACAAAATAAATAGTTTATAAAAGTTTAAATTCAGGGTTCTTTTCAAGAGATAAGCTCCGTTCAAGGGGCGGTATTAAAAAATCGGTTTTATAAATTTGCCGCAAATTCGGCAGGATAACAGCCAAATCATAAAGGGTTTTCGTGCATGACTGACAAACGACGCCAAGCTATGTCGTTTATCGAAAGGGTGACAATATGGGGGGACGAACGTCTGGGCCTCATGTTCCCTTTTCGTCAAATTGTGTTCAGAAGCGAAGATCAAGCCAGGTGCATTAATTTTTCATCGCGCATACAAGGCGGTCTCACCGCCGTGTTTTTTGGCTTTGTGGGATGGGTTGCGTTTTCAACAAGCAGCGTTTTCTTGCATGAAATCCAATTGGCTCAAAAAGATGCGGAAATTGCTGATGTCCGGGTGGCCTACCGTTCTTTGATGGGCGAAGTCGCGGATTATCAAAAGCGTTTTTCCAATGTTGTCCGCGATCTTGAATCCAATCAGACCATGATGATGAGCCTCGCCGGGCGCAACAACAAAATCCACAGCGATTTAACGTCCCTAAAATCATCGCGTCAGGCGCGCGCCAAAATTGACGCCGCCCGCACCGCCATGACCAAGCAATTGGATGATGTTGAAGTGCAGATGCAATCTTTGGCCCAGCGTAATTTCTCGTTAAAAGACGACATGGCGTCCATCGATACCGACTTGCAAGACGCTCTGCGGGAACGCAATACAGCGTTGTTGGAAAGCACCAAGATGCGCCATGACATAAAAATCTTGGAAAATCTACTCGTTAGCCTTGAAGATAAAGAAAATAGCACGGTTGAACGTCTGACCGAACAATCGGACAATTTCATCACCAGCATGGAAAGCATTATCGAAATGGCGGGCCTAGACGTCGAAGATTTGATGGCCGGTGATGAAGAATTGGTCGCGGGTCAAGGCGGTCCATTCATTGCGTTTAAGGTGGATGAACGTCCCGGCGGGCGTTTGAAATCCAAGCTTCAAAATTTAGAAAATCGCCTCGCCTATACGGAAAGTTTGCAAACCGTCATCAAAAAAATGCCGTTTGCACCACCGCTAGCAGGCTTTTACGTGACATCAAAGTTCGGCAAACGCCGTGATCCTGTGAACCGCCGTTGGTCCATGCATTACGGTCTTGATTTTGGCTCTTCTCCGCGGGCGTCTATTTTAGCCACCGCGGCAGGCAAAATCACGTATGCTGGTTGGAAAGGTAATTTTGGCAAATTGATCGAAATCGATCATGGCGCGGGGATTAAAACCCGATATGCTCACCTTTCCAAAATCACCGTTAAAAAAGGGCAAATCGTAAAGTTTTCGGACAAAATAGGGCGGATTGGCAGCACCGGGCGCAGCACCGGTAACCATTTGCATTATGAAATAATGTTTAGGGACAAAGGTTTGGACCCCATGCAATTTATTAAGGCAGGTCGTAATGTTTTCCAGGAATAAAAATAAACTCCCCGCAGGAACGCAAGCCCGTTCGGTTCCGTCCATCATCAGCATTGATTTGAAAATCAACGGTGATTTACACAGTGAGGGCGAAATCCAGGTAGACGGTCACGTCACTGGCGACATCCGCGCCAAGGTCTTGTTGGTCGGCAAAAGTGCTGAAATCAACGGGGAAATCTTTGCCGAAACCGTACGTGTGCATGGCAATGTCAATGGACAGATCAAAGCCAAGTATGTGAATTTAGCAAAAACAGCCCGTGTGGTTGGCGATATCCATCATGAAAACCTATCGATTCAAGAAGGGGCTTTCTTGGAAGGCCTGATGGTGCATATGAGCGCGCAAGAGGTGAAAAGCGCATTGCCGGACGCTAAACCGGCTCCGGCCGTCAATACGGCCCAATCGAATGCTCCCGCAAATACGTCAGCTCCGGCCCCTGTTTCTGTTCAAGCACAGACACAAGCACAGACACAAGCACAGACACAAGCACAGGCAAACGTTCCGGCGAACACATCCCAAAAAGAAGCTTTAGACGGCAAGCCTGCAAAAGATCGTGTGAATTTGGTGGTTAAGCCCAATAAACAGGAAAAAATCAACAAGCCAGCACCGTCGAAACACGACAAATACCCCGGACCGGAAAGCAAAACGGTCTAAGCCTTAAATCTTGCGGTTATTTTTTGGTCAGTTGCGTCTGTTGGATGCGGAGCTTTTCCCGATACACATTTAAGTTTTCCAATACCCGCTGCACATAATTGCGGGTTTCTGTGTAGGGAATCATTTCGATCCAATCGATGAGGTCGACTTCTTTGGTGCGCGGATCGCCAAAGGTTTTCATCCACCGTTTGACCCGGTGCGGCCCGGCATTGTATGCGGCCAAAGCCATGGGATACGAGCCTTTGAACCGTTTGACCATGCTGGACAAGTAAATCTGGCCGATGATCAGGTTATAATTGGGATCGCGGCTTAACCGTTCGCGATCATAAGGCAGGCGGTTGTCCTTGGCCACGCGTTTGGCGGTTGCGGGCATCACCTGCATCAGGCCACGTGCGCCGGCGTGGCTTTTGGCGCTGTAATAAAAAGCACTTTCTTGCCGAATAACCGACAACACCAAGGGCGTTTCCACGGGGTCTTTTAAAACCTTATGGCGGGGCGGTCTGAGCGCCGGGTAACTCACCGATCCCAAGGGCGAGCCTTGTCGTTCGGAAGCCTTTGCCACGCTGATGGCCAAATCCGGACGACCATAACGCGCCGCAAAATCAGCGGTCAGCTTTTGCCACGGCCCAGAGGCATCGACATCGGCCAAATGAATGATAAACGGCCTTAGGCGTTGTTTTTCGCCAATTTCCGCAAGGATCTGCGCGGCCCGGCGGTTTTGGTTGGCTTTAAAAGCTGCGCTTAGGGCTTTACTGGGGCGCAGTTCCTTGGCGTACAGGGGCGGGGCAATACGCCGATTAAGCCGGGCCGAGGCCAGCTGCCCATAATACGTGGTCGGATAGGCGGCGGCTTTTTCCATCCAAGTGCGGGCTTGATTGTTTTGCCCCAAAGCCAGACTTGCCCGCCCCGACCAATAGGCMCCCCGGGCCTTGGAAATCGGAAAATTCACAACATCTAAGACGTTGGTGAAATGTTTCAAGGCSGTTTTGGGGTCATTTAAAAACCGCAATTTAATCCATCCGCTTAACCATTCTGCGTCCGAATACTTAGCCGCCATGTCGGGGGTCAGGCCATGACGGCTGGTCAATATATAAGCCTTTTGGGGATTGTCTTTTTGCAGGTACGTGCGGGCCAAAATGGCGCGTTCCGTCCACCATTTATCGGGGCGGATCAGATCACCGTGAAAATCTAAAATCAGCTGGGCCGCATCATCTGTGCGATTTTTGCGACGCCGCCACCGCGCGCGTTCAAAAATCAAACCCGCATGATTAATCAGCTGTGGAGCGGTTTTTTGCACGTCTTTGATGGCTTTGTCCACATTGCCTTCGCGGCGCATCAACCAGAGCCGAGCCACCGCGAGCTTGCGGTTGGCTTCGTCAACTTTCCAAATTTGGCGGCGCGCGGGCCAAAATTTTTCCGACCACACCAATCGTTCCAGACGGGCGATATTATCGGCCTTGGTGATGTGGCGCTTGTGGCGACGATAAAAGCGTTTTTCTTGGGATTTGGTAAAGTTGCGTTCAATCCAGATTTTGCGAAGGACGTTGGCGGCTTTTCCTTTGGGTTCCAAGCCTAAGTGGGCTTCGGCTTCGCGCACCCGGCCTTGGTTCGACATCGGGCCGCCCATCAATTCAAACCACGCCAAGACGTCTTGGGGGGCCAAGTTCAACGGCATGGTTTCTTCGGCGCGTCTTAACAAGGTCGTGCGTTTGGGCCAGTCTTCGCCCAAATCCTTGGTTTTGTCCAAGAACGCTTTGATGGTTTTGAACTTAGCCGGAGAGCGTCTCGCCACCAGCGATTGCCATTCTAAAAGGCGGCGCAAATCGGTGTCTTTGATTTTCGCCGTAAGCTTTGCGGCATCCTTAAAACGATTGCGATCTATCGCCTTAAAAACTTTTCCGGCGTTTTTGCTATCGGCCCGAGAAACCAAGGTCGATGGCGGCAAAAAGCGGTCGGGATACAGCAGTTGGAAATCAGGTTTTCGCGGCGGCAAGGGGGCCGGAGTCATTTTGGCCCACGTTGGCGCAGACAACCCGAACATCAAGACCATCAACAGGCCCAGCAATATGGCCGTTGTTTTCCACTGTTTTCCGGCTTTTTGAGCAGCCTGAAAGTGTGCGGGGTTGGCCATTTTTAGTCCTTAACTGCGAATCAGAAGACTAGAGCGTAACCACATTGAAACGGTCTCTCAAGGGGTACTGAATTTATGTGTTTTTTAGGCCCTTGCCGAGGCCTCATTCAGGCGTTAAGTTCGCGTTTAAGATATTTAGGAGAGAGTTGATGTTTAAGGGTTCTTTTGTGGCTTTGGCGACACCGTTTGTAAACGGTCAGGTCGATGATGAGGCTTTCCAATCTTTTGTGGATTGGCAGGTTAAAGAAGGTACGCACGGTTTGGTTCCTTGTGGAACCACGGGCGAATCGCCCACGTTGACCCATCCAGAACACAAACACGTGACCGAGCTGTGCATCAAAGCCGCCGCCGGACGTGTGCCGGTCTTAGCCGGGGCGGGGTCAAACTCGACATCCGAAGCCGTAGATTTGGCGAAACATGCCGAATCAACGGGGGCCGATGCGATTTTGGTGGTGACACCATATTATAACAAACCGACCCAAAACGGCTTGTTTGCGCATTACGAAGCCATCAACAACGCCGTGGGCATTCCCATCATTGTGTACAATATTCCCGGTCGTTCCGTGATCAATATTGAAATGGATACGATGAAACGCATCGCCGATCTGTCCAATATTGCAGGCGTCAAAGACGCCACGGCGGATTTGTCTGTGCCGCAACAGGTGCTCAATACCATCGGCCCCGGATTTGTCCAAATGACGGGCGAAGACGCCACCGCGTTGCCATTTTTGGCGGCGGGTGGTCAGGGCTGTATTTCGGTCAGTGCAAACATTGCACCGCGCCTGTGTGCCGAACAACACAATCTGTGGAATGCGGGCGATATTGCTGGGGCTCAGGCGGTCCAACAAAAATTAGCACCTCTGCACAATTCGATGTTTTGCGAAAGCAGCCCCGGTCCGGTGAAATATGCGGCCAAATTGATGGGCTTGTTTTCCGACGAAATGCGTCTGCCTATGGTCGAAATTTCCGACAGTTCCAAGGCTCGGGTCGAAACGGCTCTGCGCGAATTGGGGCTTTTGGACTAACTTCTCATGGGCAAAAAGAAAAAAAAGAAACACGGACCTGACGGCGATATCGTTGCGCAAAATCGCAAGGCTCGTCACGACTATTTCATCGAAGATACGATCGAAGCCGGCATCATGTTGATGGGGTCAGAGGTCAAATCTTTGCGCCTTGGTTCTTCAAGCATTCAGGAATCTTACGCTCAGGATAAAGATGGTGAATTGTACCTTATCAATGCCCATATACCTGAATACAAAGCCTCCGCTCAGCACACGGGCCATCAAGACCCCCGCCGGGAACGCAAGTTGTTGCTGCATCGTCGTCAAATTGATCGCCTGATGCAATCGATTGCGCGGGGCGGTTATACGATTGTGCCGCTCAGCTTTTATTTTAATGAGCGGGGCATTGCCAAGGTCGAATTGGGCATTGGCAAAGGCAAAAACAAGGGCGACAAACGTCAAACCAGTAAAGACCGCGATTGGAAACGCGATAAAGCCCGGATGATGAGCCATAAACACCTAGATTAGAGAACACACCCCATGTCAGACAAACCCCGTTTACCCCCCGGACAAAACCTGACCGCAAAATTCCCCGTTTTGGATTTGGGCCAACAGCCCGCCATCTCTCAGGCCGATTTTCGCCTCACCGCGTCGGGTTTGATCGAAAACCCCATAGATTGGGGCTGGGATGATTTTCAGGCTCAACCCCAAGTCAATTTCACCACCGATATTCACTGTGTTACCACATGGTCGCGGTTTGATAACGATTGGGCAGGGGTTTCCGCCAAGCATTTTTTGTCGGTCGTAAAACCCTTAGCCGAAGCCAAATTCATGGTGTTTCACAGCCATGATGGATACACCACAAATCTGCCGCTTTCGGCCTTTGACGACGACGATGTGATCTTGGCCCACACGTGGAACGGTGAACCCATGAGCCGCGAACACGGCGGCCCGGTGCGCCCGATTATTCCTAAACTATATCTCTGGAAAAGCGCCAAATGGGTTAAACACATCACATTTTTAAAAGACGACGCCCCCGGATATTGGGAAGTGCGCGGCTATCACAATCACGGTGATCCGTGGAAGGAAGAACGTTTTGGCTAAGATAATGACTTTTTTGTTGGGGCTTTTTGCCAGCTTACCGGCGTCTCAGGCTGGGGCGGCAAACGCGCAAACCGCCCACGATTTCACGTTTAAAACCATCGACGGAAAACCCTTGCCGCTCAGCCAGTATAAGGGCAAAGCCGTGTTGCTGGTGAACACCGCGTCGTTATGCGGCTTCACCCCCCAATACGAAGGCCTGCAAGCGTTGCAAGACCAATACAAAGACCAAGGCTTGGTGGTGTTGGGCGTGCCGTCCAACGACTTTGGCAAACAAGAACCGGGATCCAGCGCCGAAATCAAAGATTTCTGTGACATAAACTATTCGATCACGTTTCCTCTGACCGAAAAAGAAGTCGTCAGCGGAGACAGCGCTCACCCGTTTTATAAATGGGCCAAAAGCGAACTCGGCATACTCGCCGCGCCAAAATGGAATTTTCATAAATACCTGATCACCCCCGAAGGAAAACTCGCCGACTGGTTTTCCACCATGACCAAACCGGGCAGTGCGAAAGTTGTAAAGGCGGTTGAGGCTGTTTTGCGTTAGGTGTTTTCACCACACGACAAAGCGCTCTTTCCGCAGGCAAAGCCTGTGCGGGAATGACGGCAGGGGGAGGGTTACTGAGGGCGCTGTTACCGTAACATGCACCGTAACTCTATCGTGGTGGGAGTTAAGTAAACTGTCACCGTAACCCCTCACCGTAACCCCCATTTGCCATACGTTGGACTAAACATGTATAACCCACTGAGTCTCACAGTTATAAGGAATAGAAATGCAGTTTATTAGATGGTTCTTAGGACGTTTAATTCTTGGAATAGACTTTATCAGTAGACCCACCCCAATCATTCGGGAGAAAGAGCAGCAAGATAAAATTGATGCTTTGACGGCTAAAATGTCTTTGTACCAGTTCGAGGCTTGCCCGTTCTGTGTCAAGGTTAGGCGGGAACTTAGAAGGCACTCTCTGCATATTGAGCTAAGAGATGCCAWGAATAATGCTGTGTTTAAAGATGAGCTAACAAGCGAAGGTGGGAAMCATAAAGTACCCTGTCTCCGTATTGAAGATAATGATAAAAATATCAGATGGTTATATGAATCTGATGAGATTAAGTCTTTCTTGCAGACTGAGTTTAACTTGCCTTAACAAGCAAACTCAAGACGTCTTGAGCGGAAAGGATAAACCTCATAACCTATTCAATGAACAATCTCATCTGCCCTCGGCGCACCGTCTACCASCCCTAGCCGCTGACCCTTCATTCAGGAATGCAAGCCGTGTGTAATTAGACGTGGAAGAAGAAAATATGAAACAGAACATTATTCGCGATTGGATGACAAAAGGCGCATTTGCGGGCCTGTTAATCTTTGTCGTAGATCAGACAAACTGGCGAGATTTAGCTATAGATTGGTCAAATGTTAAGAGCTTTGATCAAGTCGCCCTTATTATTTTGGAAATTGGGGGAATGATTATCGGAGGAGGCATTTTGGGGGGTGTTGCGGCATGGGTTCGCAAATCAAAAACAAAAGAACAGTAATCTAAATSMMCAAYWAMYRWGNNMTCKANNAAYGMGNAANCYTMATNYATMKAAMRATAMWGGACGAAAATAAGCCTGTTAAAGCAAACGCAATATCACAGTCAGGAAAAGGGGGCAGAATCAGGTCATGCCTGATTTAAGGTGAGATGGGGCAGGGGGAGAGTGATTGAGTGAACTGTTACCGTAACTGAGAGCACAGAGAAGGAAGCAGGGGGCTGAGCAAACTAAGCCGTAATTTCGAGTTTAGTGAACTGTCACTCTAACCCAAGAATTTCGAGCAATCTATTATGCCGATGCTGTCTTTCTTTTCGACCGTTTACAGCTTCCTTAGCGGCAAGCTTATAGCTTTCGTCAAGGTCAATTTCGAAAGCCTCTAATTTTTGTTTGCAACTAATCGCATCTAGATCAATGCCATCCCTTGTCGCGTTTCCAAAAATAACAAATAAAGTGAATATATTTGATTTGTTATACCAGTAGGATTTCTTGTGAAACTTCATGCTAAGGATGAACTCAGCAGTCACCTCCATTAAAGCAATTAAATCGTCCTTTTCCTCAAACTCCTGGCTATAGGAGTCTAAATTCTCAATCATTTTCTCATTTCTATTGTAAAAACCATTATGAAGTGTGCTCATAATATTTAAGACATGCATCAAATGTGCTTTTTTTGATAATTCTCGGGCTGTAAAAATACCTTTTGATGTTATTAGTTGCTTGAACTTTGTTATTTTTTGATCCCGCGCCCATATAAAAAAAGCTGGTGGTATGTTGGGGTCTTCTTTAAAGTTGTCAGTATCAATACAATTCAAATCAATCTGATCTGCAAGCAATTTTGCTGTAAGCATGAAATACGAAGTCGCATATTCTGATGCCATTTTTTCTATAGTTGATAATGAATTGGATGTGCGGTTGATCCGCTGGAATATATCTTTTACTTTTGGGTCATTGTTATCAAGATCAAGTTCAATAACTGCAATCTCATATTTCAAGAAAGCAGATTTTTGATCCTCTGTTAAATCTTGGAAACGCTTTCCATCCACATCAAAGGCCCCATCAATATATTGTGTAATTGCATTGGTTCTTTGTTGACCGTCAACGATGCAAGAAACAGTGGACATTGTTTCGACATCAATTTTTCCTTTGGAAATGAAAATTTGAGGAAATGGAAAGCCTAGTAATATAGTCTGAATGAAATCTTTGTTGTGAACTTCTCGCCATACTAGATTTCTTTGAAAATAAGCATCAGGTACTAATTTTTCATTGTGAATATCATTTACCAAATTAAGTAATGATATGGAACGAACACGATAATCGATCATTTATAGCCTCGTTATATCTTTGTATGAGTTAATTACAGAGCGTTGTTTTGATTCAAAAAATAATTCAGACATGTAGATTATACCATTAATACTTCTAAATGATTTGGAGTGTTTTGTGGATAATTTACCAAAAAACACATTCCATTCTTTTCGTTCTTTACAAACGGGCATACAATTTGGGTTAATTATACCTTTTAATATGTAAGCTTTAAACATCTTATGGGTCTTCTGATTTTT
>NVSZ01000078.1 GCA_002732845.1 Rhodospirillaceae bacterium | reverse complement strand
CGCGATGCGCCCGCATCAGCGAGCCACCGATTTTTTTAGGGATCGCAACAAAATGTGGTGACAGATGTGCGCCGCCGCCAAAGCGGCTGGACAATCCGCCCGCCAGCAATACGCCCGCTATATTATTTAAACCCGGTGATTGCAATTTAGTCTCCATCACGGCACTATGACTTTACAGATGCAGATGGGCAAGACACCATTCTGACAATTACATAAAAATATTCCATGGGAGAGATGATCGATGAAAAAACTTATGATTGGTTTGGGCGTAATCGTCATTGTGGCGGCGGGTGGCCTTTATTACCTGACTGCAAATGCACCAAAAATCATCCAAGCCGTGATCCAAGATCAAGGCTCTAAAGTGACCCAAGTTTCGGTCAAGGTTGCCAAGGTCAACTTGAGCATTTCCGATCTGACGGCGGGTATCGTCGGCCTGACCGTTGGTAATCCGGCTGGCTTTAAAACCGATCAAGCCATCAGCCTTGGCGAAGTCAGCGTCACCATTGGCGACATTTCCCAAGACCTGATCGTTGTCAAAGAAGTGATGATTCGGGCTCCGGAAATCACCTATGAAATCGGCTCAAACGGATCAAACATTGACGCCATTCAAAAGAATGTTGAAAAATTCACCGGTGCCGGTTCTGACAGTTCTGCCCCTGCGGCCAGTTCTTCTGGGGACGACAGCGGCGATTCCGCAGCCCCAAAAGTGATTATCAGCAACCTGTATATCAAAGGCGGCAAAATCAACCTTTCGGCTCCGTTCATGGGTGGAAAATCTTTGACCACGCCGTTGCCGGATATTCACTTAACCGATATCGGCAAAGATTCCGGTGGCGCCAGCCCCGCTGAAATCGCCGATGAGATCATTTCAGCGATCACCAAGTATTCCAGTTCTGCGGCCAGTTCAATCGACCTGTCCGCGCTGGGCCTGTCTGACATTTCGGGCAAAGCCGCTGATGTTATTAAAGACGTCAAAGGAGCCGTTGGTGGTGCCGTTGAAGATGCCATGAGCGGTACGGGCGATGTTGGCACAAAAGCCAAAGACGCCATGAAAGATGCCGGCGGGGCTTTGAAAGGCCTATTCGGTAACTAAGTATTTGCGGCGGCGGCGGCTCTCTTGGTGCCTAAATGATACCAAAGAGTCGCCGCCAAAGAAGCGCTTAAAAATGGCACCATGCCATAGTTCACGGCGTCCCAACCCGATACATTAAACAATCCACCAGAGGTCAACGACCCGGTCGCGGCGGCCGCGAATACGATGAATTCGTTCACGCCTTGGGTCTTGGCCTTTTCATTGGGTCTATAGGCTTCGGTCAACAACGTGGTGCCGCCGACAAACAAGAAATTCCAAGCGATTCCGAGCGCAATCAAGGCACCGCCAAAATTCAACATTTCGATGCCCGAAAACGAAAACAGCGCACTGACCACAAACAAGGCCATGCCCGTATACAAAATCGGCAACACGCCAAAGCGGTGGATCAAGTTCCCGGTAAAAAATGACGGTACAAACATCGCCAAGACGTGCCATTGAATGACCGAACCGGTGTCTTCCATAGAAAAATTACATGCGGTCATGGCGAGCGGCGTTGCAGTCATCACCAATACCATCAGGCCATAGCTGGTGGCGGCATTCAAAACGGCGGCGATAAACACGGGCTGCTTCATGATTACTTTTAAAGGACGTGAGCCTTCATCTGAAATCTCATCCTTTGGACACGGAATATTTAAAAACGCCATGGGGATCAGGGCCAGCAAGCTGACCACGGACGCCACTAAGAAGGCTCCGGCAAACGGCACAGGGGCCAACAAGTCGCGGCTCGACACC
Source organism: Rhodospirillaceae bacterium (assembly GCA_002732845.1). Lineage (GTDB taxonomy): Bacteria > Pseudomonadota > Alphaproteobacteria > Rhodospirillales > Magnetovibrionaceae > JANLGW01. The sequence goes on along the minus strand of NVSZ01000078.1, from coordinate 9,466 downwards.
GCCAAGGTTGGGCCAATCAGCGCCGAAATCACGCCGCCCAGCAAAACCAAGGAAACCGCGCGCGATACATAATCCTTTGGCGCACTTTCCACGGCGGCAAAGCGGTAATATTGAGTACAGGCCTGATAAAGCCCCATAAACACCATGCCAAAGCAAAACAGCTCGAAACTGCCGATCATAATCGCATAGGCCGCAATGGCGCTGGAAATTGATCCCGACACCGCGCCAATCATAAAACCAAGCCGCCGCCCGATGCGCCGCATCAACATCGACATCGGAATGGTGGTGGTCGCCGTGCCAATGGTCATGATCGCAATCGGCAAGGTCGCCAGAAGTTTGTTGTCCGCCAGCATCTGTCCCACCAAGCCCGCAAAGGTGATTGTTGTCACCGCGCTGATCAAATAAAAGCCTTGGCTGGTGGCCAATAAAAAGACGTTTTTACGATATTGCTTAACGGGCATTTCAAGAAACTTTCTGGTTTTGAATAGACGTGGTGGTCAAATATATGCCCAACAAGATCGGCGCAATGCCAATCACATGATAGGTTTTAAGGCTCTCGTTCAAAAATATAATGGAAAGAACAGAAGCAAATAGCGGAATCAGGTGGATAAACAATCCGGCTTTGTTGGCCCCGACCTTGGCGACCCCTGCCCCCCAGCACAAAAAGGCCACGATTGAAGCAAAGGAGGCCACATACCCAATCACCAAGGCGTTTGATGCGGTCAGCGCAAAGCCGCCTAGGTTTTGATATTCCCACACATAAAAAGGCGCCAACAGCATCACGCCCATGACAATCGTGGAGGCCAACAAAACCAAAGGCGGCACGGTGGCGGGTTTGCGGCGCAACAATACAGAATAGATCGACCACGCCAAAACACCAGCCAACACCCATAAATCACCAACCGTGAAGGCGAGGTTTGAAAAGACCTGCCATTGGCCGCGTGAAATAATCACACCGACCCCCACAACAGAAATCAAAATGCCCGTACCTTGGCGCAGATTTAAACGTTCTTCGCCCATCACAAAAGACACAACCGGAATGACCATGGGCATCGAGGCCAAGACAAAGGTCGCATTGACCGCCGTTGTTGTCGCCAAAGCGAGGTACATAAACGCATTGAACATGGCGACCCCCGTCACGGACAAGGCAAAAATCAAAGCAAAATGTTTGCGAATTTCAAAACGCAGCCGCCAGAGATCGCCCGCCACAAAAGGCATCAAGATCAGGGCGGCAAAGAACCACCGCCAAAACGTCAGGCTGATCGGCCCAATTTCGGCATGTGCCCATCGTCCAACCACAAAATTTCCGCCCCAAAACAGGGCAGAAAGAGTCAACAGCATAGAGGGCGGTAATTTCGCAAACATCTTATTTTCCGACGGTATAATTTAAGATTACCTTTTTCTCTTAACGCAACATCTCGGTAAACACGATGTTGTTTTTGTCATGGTGACAATAAAATTCACCCCTGTTTTTACAAGTAACACAAAATTTCATTTTCAAAGCCCTTGACAACCCTAGTGTGTTCATGCTTTGTTCTTACTTAAGAAGAGACATAAACACAGGAGAATATTATGCCTTTAGATCGTATATTGAACGAAATTGCCGCAGCCACCGCCCTTTTTGCAGCAGCTTATGTGATGTTGGTGGTTCTTTAAAATTCACTTAAAAGACGCATCTGTGACGCAAACAAATGTGACGATATAGGAACCACATCGACTTATGTCTGAATGCTGGTTAAGTGCTGAGACGTAAAGAGGCGTTTTAGTGTGCAAAGAAACGAATGCGCCTAAGCACCGCGAACAGAACTGAGGCAGTGATTTAGGCTGAGCTTAAGACTGCTGAACAGCCTACTCTTCCTCTTGTTGTTCTTCGTTATTGGAGGTCAGCAGGCAAATCACGCGTAAACAAGAGGCAAGATTGCGCGTATTCATTTGTGGGCAATGATCGTGCACAGACGTAATCAGACTGGCAATGGTCGTGCTTTCTTCGGCGGCCAGTCGTTCAAGACTTTCCCAAAAAGCGCGTTCAAGACGGATGGTTGTGGAATGACCGTGAATGCGGATAGACCGACGATCTGGTGAAAACGTCGCCTCTGTCTCATCCGTCCCACATACAGCAAATAAGCTGTTGAGGGTTACTCTGGTTTTTTTGAGTTCCATGATACGCGAAGCTCCCCCAAGCTACCCCAAAATCCAATACTCAAATGAAAGGCCCGGCTAAAATGGGCCTTCCATTTGTGTATAGCATACTTTGTATGGCAATTAGATATATAAGTTGATATCTGATTTCAGAGCTTGTTCCATGTACGTTGCCGCACCACCGTATTCAACACCATCAATAAGGTCTTTACGGTCAAATTCGAACAGATCCATGGTCATTTGACACGCGGTCATTTCGATGTCCAGATCAATAGCGGCTTCGCGCAATTCAGGAATAGACGCAATGCCTTTTTTCTTGATCAAGTTTTTCATCATGGTTGAGCACATCGCATCAACACCGGGAATCATCGACATCATGTTCGGCATTGTCATGTGCATGCCCATCATTGGCATTTCCATACCTGGGTTGCCCAAGGTTGTGATTTGCAGATGGTCCAGTTCTTTTTTCAAAAGCTGCAGGCCATAAAATGTAAAGAACATATTGACTTTAACATCCATAGCGGCCGCCGTGGTTGCCAAGATAAAAGGTGGGTAAGCCCAATCCAATGTACCTTTGGTAACAATGATGGACATTGATTTAGCATTTTCAAGATCGTTAGACATTCGTTTGGGTCCTCCAAAAATTTCAATATTTAGGTGTTTAACCGATATTTCGTATTTTTTTTAAGTGTATCCCCCTCTAGGGCCACACCGAAAAAAAACAGTCGACGCACAGCGACTTAGCGTATTTTTTTGTTTTAACGCGCCGAATCAACAAAAGAAAACGCTTTAGTTTTGCAATCAGACGTCTGCTACACTTAAACGTTATACCAACCATAAAAAATGGCATAACCTACTGTTATAATTTAATTAATAACATACAGAAGAGGGTTGCCCTTCTATATTACACTCTTCGACTATAACACATCTCTTACATAAGCTGTCGCACTATAATACTACTTTCAAAAAAAAGTGACCGTGCTTTGATCGGTATATAAAGTGTGCACCTTCATCAACCTAAGAGAATAATTAATTTCAAAGTGCTACAAAATTACTACATGTTGCCGGGTGTATTATGATAAGTATTGTTTAGATTAATTAAAAAGTGCCTACGATTCGGTTTTCTGTGTTGCACAAATTATGATAAGTGGAGAGCACAGGACTTTAAGAAGATCGATTGAAGAGGGGCTATGTATATTAAACCAAATACACTGAGGCGCCAGTTCGAAGTCATTATTGTTTTGATTAGACAGGCCTTCAATTAAGGTGGGGATACCTAAAACGATGACGAACAAGTTAAAACTTACATTACTTTCTGGCGTAGCCGCTTTCGCAGCATCGATGATGCCGGCCGGTCAGGCTTATGCAACTTTTGGCATGCTTCCAAGCTGTGTCGGTACTGAAAAATGTGGCATGGGTGGTGCTGGTTCAGCAAAAGCTGCAGCCGCCGTTGATGCCGCCATGAACCCTGCCCTCGCGGGTAAGATGGGCAACGAATACCAAATCAACCTTGGTTGGTTCTGGGCTGATGTTAAAGGCATTACGACCATTGGTGACGTTCAGACAGAAATGACCAGTGGCGCGGGCGACTTCCCCAACGGTTCCCTTGGTGTGAATTACAAAATTGATGATACAACGTCATTCAACATCTCGATCGTTCCCGGTGGTGGTGGTGCAAGTGATTGGCCTACAGGTCGTCAAGGTGCTGGTTTTCCAGCCACCAAAAACGAAGATCAAAACGTAGATTACAAAATGGTCTATTTGCAACCTTCTGTTTCTTACAAATACGATGCCGGCACAACATTGGGCATTGGCGCGATTTTAAGTCGGGCCACAATGGACACTGACTCCGCACAAGGTAGCTTCCAGCCATCTGGTGTTGAAGGTGTTTCTGAAACATTTTATGGTGTCGGTTTCCAAGTTGGCGCAGTATGGGACTTGCCTGAAAATGGTTCTTTCGCAGTTTCTCTGCGCAGCCCGGTTTGGCATCAAGACACAGGTGTCTATGATAACGTTGTTTTCACAGACCCGATCGACACTCCTGCTCAAGCCCTTCTTGGTTTAACCTTTGATGTCACACCAAGCACATCTATCTCTCTGGATTACAAATATGTAGCTTGGAGCAGTGTTGCAACAATTGGCAATTCATCAAACGATCCGACCACGGCATCACGTGGTTTTGGTTGGGTTGATCAAAACATCTTCATGATTGGTGTTGAACACAAAATTGATGACAGCCTGCAAATTCGTGCTGGTGTCAGCCATGCGAATTCTCCAATCGATGAAGGTCACGTCCTCGCGAACTTCTTGTTCCCAGCTATTGTGGAAACACACTTTACAGCGGGCGCAACCTACACGATGGGTAACGGTATGAAGCTTGGTGCAAGTGGATACATCACACCAACAGCCAAAAAAGTTGACGATTTATCCGTCTTTGGTGCAGCAAATGGTGTCACCCGTGCATCCATCCTGAAGCACCAACAAAAAGGTTTCCAACTGTCTGTTTCTCAAGAATTCTAAGAGAACGCGGTTCTGCCGCAAGACTGTTGAACATATCAAACCGCCCAAGACTTAAAGTCTTGGGCGGTTTTTTTATTGTAATTCAGATTCTGATGAAGGTGGATCGAACCTGCAAGGCTTGCAAGTCAAGGCTTGCAGGCCTTGTCTAGGTTTCCCGCAGAACCCAAGGCACCTTAAAAGCTCAGCTCTCCTTCTATGCGGGCGGCACAGCTCGCTTTGATCCATCTTCGTTCAACGCCACAAACACAAAATCGCCTTCGGTGACTTTAATTTCGTTCGTCTTTGAACCATCACGGCGGTGCACCCAGGCTTGCACATGGATCGTGATTGAGGTGTTTCCGACCTTGCGCACATCGGCGTAACAGCTCAACACATCGCCCACATAAACCGGGTTGTGAAATTCCATGGCGGTGATGGCGACGGTCGCGACCCGCCCCTTGGCCCGGTCACTGGCGGTAATACCGCCCGCGATGTCCATTTGCGCCAACAACCATCCGCCAAAGATATTACCCCCGGCATTTAAGTTTGCCGGCATGGCCACTTGTCGGATCGATAATTCGCCCCTTGGTTCCGATTCGCTCATTTTTAAAAGTCTCCAAACGCATTAATGCGTATATATTGAGGTAATTTATGCTAAACACTACCAAATGATGGTTGCTGTACGCTACCAACAATTTTACTATAAACTAACTTAATCGTATTTAATTTTGATGTGAGCTGCTATGAGCGACCTATTTGGGGACGATGCGCCCAAACCTGAACCAGCTAAACCTGAACCGAAGGCGGCCCCAAAAGCCCCGCCGAAGAAGGCCGTGGCTGCAAAGCCGGCGCCAAAGCCCGCCCCAAAGCCTGTGAAAAAGGCCGGGGGTGATGACTATTCGGCCGCCGACATCGAAGTCCTTGAAGGCTTGGAACCCGTGCGCAAACGCCCCGGCATGTATATCGGTGGCACGGATGAACGCGCCTATCACCATTTGGCTGCGGAAATCATCGATAACTCGATGGACGAAGCCGTTGCCGGACATGCCTCGGTCATTGATGTGATCTTAGAGCCCGGGAATCGCCTCATCATCAAAGACAACGGTCGCGGCATTCCGGTCGATCCTCACCCTAAATTCAAAGACATCTCGGCCCTTGAAGTGATTTTCACAACCCTGCACGCCGGGGCCAAGTTTGGCGGCGGCGCGTATGAAACGTCCGGCGGCCTGCATGGTGTGGGCTCAAGCGTGGTCAACGCCCTGTCCAGCCTGTTGATCGTCGAAGTCGCCAAGGACAAACAACTGTACCAACAGACTTTTTCCCGTGGTTTGCCCACATCCAAGCTGGAAAACCTAGGCCCCATTAACAATCGACGCGGCACCACGGTCACGTTTATCCCCGATACCGATATTTTTGGCACCCGGGTGAATTTTCGCCCGCACACGCTGTTTCGCCTTGTGCGGTCAAAGGCCTACCTGTTTCGCGGCGTAAAAATCCGCTGGACCTGCGATCCGTCGCTGCTCAAAGGGTCCGAAGACAAAAACATTCCAGAAAAGGCCGAATTGCACTTTCCGGGTGGATTGGCGGATTATGTCGCCGAAGTTCTGAAAGAACGCCGCACGGTCACCCCCCGCCCGTTCGAAGGCCAGGCCGATTTCACCGACAGCCCCGGACGAGTCGAATGGGCAATTGCCTGGCCCATGGATGAAGACGGGTTTTTAAATTCGTACTGTAACACCGTGCCAACACCGCAAGGCGGCACCCATGAATCGGGCCTAAAAAGCGCCTTAGCCAAGGGTATTCGCGCCTATGCCGACCTGATCAATGCCAAGGGTGCGGCAAAAATGACGGGCGACGATTTGTTGGGTGGGGCCGCGATCATGTTGTCGGCCTTTATTCCCGACCCGCAATTTCAGGGCCAAACCAAAGATAAACTGTCCACCCAATCTGCGGCCAAATTGGTCGAAAATACGCTCCGCGATCGCTTTGATTTGTGGTTGTCGTCTGATCCCAAAGCCGCAAATGCCTTGGTTGAATGGGCCGTTGAACGAGCCAACCTGCGCATGCGTCGGCGCATGGACCAAGAAACCAAACGCAAGTCCGCGACCAAACGCTTACGCCTGCCGGGCAAACTGTCCGATTGCAGCCAAAATAGTGCGCAGGGCACCGAAATTTTCATCGTCGAAGGGGATTCAGCTGGCGGTTCAGCCAAGCAAGCCCGCGACCGTAAAATTCAGGCCATTTTGCCGTTGCGCGGAAAGATCCTCAACGTTGCCTCAGCCACCCAAGAAAAGCTCAAAGCAAACGTCGAACTTAGCGATTTGACCGAAGCTTTGGGGTGTGGCACGCGCAAGACCTTTAACCTAGAAGCCTTGCGCTATGAAAAAGTCATCATCATGACCGATGCTGACGTGGATGGGGCTCACATCGCGGCTCTGCTCATGACGTTCTTCTTTAAGGAAATGCCCAAACTCATTGAAAATGGTCACCTTTACATCGCTCTGCCTCCGCTGTTTAGACTTTCGCAAGGGGCCAAAGTCGCCTATGCGCGCGACGATGATCACAAAGATGAATTGATGAAAACCACGTTTTCTGGTCGCGGAAAAGTCGAAATCAGCCGCTTTAAAGGCCTTGGTGAAATGCCCGCAGCCCAGCTGAAAGAAACCACCATGAAACCGGCAAACCGGACCCTGCTTCGCGTCACCGTACCGACGGGCCACGGCGAAGAAGATTGGGACGACATCCGCGATACCGAAGAACTGGTCGAAAGCCTGATGGGCCGAAAACCAGAACTCCGCTACGCCTATATCCAAGAACATGCGCGTTTTGTTGAAGACATTGATGTCTAAAACTGAATTTACATTGGGTGAATTTTTTTGTGGCCCCGGCGGCATTGCTCTGGCGGCCATGTCGTGCGAGGACGTCCAAGATCAAAACGGAAAAACCTATTCGATTTCCCCGCTGTGGGCGACCGATTATGATAAAAGCACGTGCGAAACCTACAGCCAAAACATCCATCATTTGCCTTTGGAAGACGACGAAAATGTCATCCATGCCGACATCCGCACCCTTGATATTGCGGGTTTAAAAAAATGCGATGGATTTGCCTTTGGGTTTCCCTGCAATGATTTCAGCATCGTCGGCGAAAGCAAAGGTCTGGATGGTAAATTTGGGCCGTTATTTTCGTACGGTGTGCAATACCTGAAAAAACACCAGCCCCTGTGGTTTATCGCCGAAAATGTCGGGGGGCTCAGCAGCGCAAATTCCGGATCGGCCCTTGATCTAATCTTAAAGGAACTGTCCCAAACCGGGTACAAACTGGTTGCGCACCTGTACAAGTTCGAAGACTATGGCGTACCACAAGCGCGCCACCGCATCATCATTGTCGGCATTCGCAACGACATTGACAAAACCTATCAGGTTCCCGCACCGTCGCATCTGAATAAACGCATGACGTCCAAGCAAGCTTTAACCGTACCGCCCCTACCCCATGATGCCCTAAACAACGAAAAGACCAATCAGAACGCACGCGTGGTCGAACGGCTAAAACACATTAAACCGGGCAAAAACGCATGGTCGCCGGACATCCCCGAACATTTGCGATTAAATGTTAAGGGCGCAAAKYWCAGCAATATTTACAAAAGGCTAGACCCGGACAAGCCCGCCTATACGGTCACGGGAAGCGGCGGCGGCGGCACCCATATGTATCATTGGGCAGAACACCGCGCCCTGACCAATCGAGAACGCGCGCGCCTGCAAACCTTCCCCGATTCTTACGCCTTTGTCGGSGGCAAAGAAARYGTRCGMAAACAAATCGGCATGGCRGTCCCGCCYAWGGGYATGAAAGTCATYTTCACCGCYYTGCTSAATACTTTTGCYGAAAAAGAATATGCWTTGATTGAAAAWAAYATTGAGYTTTAARGCGACWGAWCTTCAAWAYTCAATATGAAAWAWAYCATCACTCAAAAAMCTGTCGYTGTACCAGTTTAGGAACATYAGCCWCATAGACAATTTCATTGATTGTCACATGRCARGATAAGCCTTTCATATCAAACTTAACCTCATACTCATGATTTTCTTKAAATAAATARCTRAATTCYACCTGACATATCAGAGGCAATACGAGCGTCTCTTCACCATAAAAWATYCCCTCAAACTTCTTTTGGGCKGAAATRCGRAGCTCTTTTGATGCGCCCCCYGCATAATCATTAAATGGAATATTTAAGTTTCTGATWGAATCTTCGGATAATTTGGGRTCMCGYAATCTTARAATTGTCGCATAATCGAAATAACCATCCCCYGTTTTCTGRTGGACCATGGAAAGTGTGAAAAWGCCCTTTTGCGCTGTCACAAAGCGGACATTGCTCAATGGRCCTTCKGTTGGTTCAACATAATTGACCGATGCACAGCCCGTTAATATCAGCCCAAAAAAAACAAAAAAAGGCCTTAGCTTAAAATTCGACATTAAGTAATCCTTAAATTTATACAAATAAACACATTAACCATAAAGTGATTACGGTAACGTAATTCACAACTAAAGAATACACGAATAAAGTCAGATTTATCGTTATTTAATACGAACCAGAAAATTAACAACCATAAATTATTGGATTTTTCATGGATAATAACCTTGTTTTCGACAATCTGTTCTGTAGGCTGTTTTGAAATTTTAAGAGTGTCCCTTGCCCGACCAACATGCTAAAACACGCGTTCTTATCAACGCACGTGATTGAGTCAGGGGTACCAACGTGACTACTTTTCAAAAAGCCAAACTGTATTTGATTATTGCCGCCGGGGTTGCCGCTTTTGGTGGGCTTGCGTTTTTGGG
>NVSZ01000001.1 GCA_002732845.1 Rhodospirillaceae bacterium | reverse complement strand
CCAGCACGGTTACAGCTGGGCAATGGTACCATATTGCGGGAACATATAATGGCTCAGAAGTCGCTCTGTATATTGATGGCGCAAAACAAGGGACGACCGGAGCGACAACGGGAACCATTGGCTCGCCTGCAAATATTGGCAGCATTATCGGGGCGGAAGCCAGTGGATCAGGAACCAGCAACTACTTCACGGGTTCTATTGATGAAGTTCGGGTGTGGAATACAACCCGCACAGTCACCGAAATTCAAGATAATATGGCGCGCCAATTGAACGGCGATGAAACCGGACTTGCAGGATACTGGAATTTCAACGAAGGTGTTGGTGCGCAAGTGATTGATCAGTCAGCAGCATCAAATACGGGCACCGTAAATAATGGCGCAACCTATCAAAACTTGGAGCATATCCAAGTGGCTGGCGGCAGCACATACAAGGGTATGATTTTGGGCGCCGATGCTGATGGCGATGCCTTGAGTTACAGCCTGCATACGGCCCCAACCAATGGAACCTTTGTTTTGGATGCCAGCAGCAACACCTACACGTATGCAAACGATGGGGATCTGGGGGCGGATACCTTTGTTGTCACCATTACGGATGCAAATAATAACACCACAAATGAAACGATAACGTTCGATGTGGTTTAAATAATGCGAAGTCGTCTTTGATTTTTATGCGATTTTAAGTGTATAAGTTAAAGCAATAAAAAAAAGTGACAAAAGTGCACTTGGGGGAAAGTAGATGTCGACGTTATTGAAGTCTTTGCTTTTTGGCGCGGATAATCGGCCAAATTCAAAGCGCATATTTGCTGCGTTTTTTGTCGTTCTCGCGATGGTCAGCGGGCTGTTTTCTCTTCTCACCAAATTCACACTCATTACCGACAATGAAAAAGATTTTTACCGCATCTCTGTCGTTGGGGCTAAATCGGGCTCCGACACAATTGCGGGTCAATCCATGCGCCAAGGCGTACAACTTTATATCGACCAATTTAACCAATCGGGCGGCATTAATGGCACAAAGCTGGCGATGGATATTGTCGAAGAAAATTCCGGCAATGTGGCGGCTGATGTTGAAAAAATTGGCAATAGCGATAAAACTTTGGCCGCAATCGGTCACTGGTCCGTAGATACGTTAACGCAAACTTCTCAGGCCTATCAAAAAAATCTTGTTCCCCTGATCACGCTGGCGTCCATGGGCGCGGGTGTTTTGGATCAAAATGATTGGCTGTTTGGCACCCTTTATTCATCCAGTCGTGAAGCCCGGTTCTTGGCCAACTATGCCCGCAATGTGTTGGCTCATAAATTAACATCGATTGTTTATGATCGTTCAGGCACGGGCCAGGACATGGCCGACAATTACGAAAAAACGTATCGGCGTTTTGGYACGGCKGTRCGKTATCGSTGGKCCTTTGACAGYWCWTCAYCGGATAANKTTAMGCAANYTGRMGGCYATYGTRACRACRTTGAARGAAAAGAAAGACGCKGGCATTGTYTTTYTGGCYGTTGATGAAGCCGAAGCYGCCTATTTGGTKAAAGAAWTYCGCAATGCMAAGATCAAAAACATCCTGATTGGCACCAGTAAAATGGCCTCCGAAGGTTTTAATTCGGCCCTTAAGGCCTTGTTGGGGCCGGATGTGCTTTCTGAAAAATATACCAATGGTATTATTATCAGTACGCCATTGTTGTTTGATACCGCCAATGAAATGGCGCAAAACTTTAAAACCAGCTATCAAGCCAAATTCAAAAAACAACCCGATTGGATGGCGGCGTATGCTTATGACGCGGCCCATATGGTGACCGAAGGGTTGCGGGAAAACCTGGGTAATGATGTGTTGTTTGCCAATGGTAAAACCCTGCGCAAAGGCGTGCGTGACTATTTAGCATCACGATCTTCGATGGACACCAGCGTCGAAGGCCTGTCAGGAAGTACCTATTTTGATAAGGACGGGCGCGGTAAAAAACCTGTATTGGTGGGTAACTATAACGGCAAAAATATCATTTCGGCCCTCACTCAGTTGAACCCGATTAAACCGGGCGGTGGACGCAATCTGATTGCGGAACTGAAAAAGGGTAAGGTTCTGTACGTCAATGATCGCTTTATGTACAAAACCAACGTTGTCTATACGGGCATCCAAATGAATGAAATTGCGACCATTGATTCGGCAACGAACAGTGCTGCTTTGGATTTTTTGATCTGGTTTCGGTATCGTGGGAATTTCCAACCCCAAGACATCACTTTTTCCAATGCGCTTGAACCCATAAAATTAGAAACCCCCATTGAAGAAAAATTGGTGGGGAAAATGACGTATCGCCTGTATCACGTGAAGGGTAAGTTCGCGATGAACTTTACCAACACCAATCGGCAGTACGGCAGTCAAATTGCCGGGGTTTCGTTCAACCACAATTCGCTCAGCCGCAATAACCTGTTGTACGTGGTTGACGTTTTGGGCATCGGTTTGAATGCGGGTAAAACGGTGCTCAGCACGCTTGAAGATACGCAAGCCTTAAACCCAAACTTAGGCTGGATCATGGATCGTGCCTGGTTGTCTCAGGATTTGTCTGCGAAGGGCACCAAGGGCGATCCGGCTTATGTTGGTTACGGGTCGGATGATCCCAGCTTTTCAAAAGTTGATTTTGGCACCTTGTTAATTCCGGCTGAATTTAATGTCCGTGATTTTATCCCTCAGGAATACTTTATCTATATCGGTATTTTTGGCTTTTTTGGCACGTTGTTGGCGCTGCTTATGGATCAAAAAAACAAAGGACGGTTTTGGGAATTACAATCTTGGACGATGCGGTTGATGTCATGGCCATTGTTGTTGTTGGCATCCGGCAATATTGCCATTGATTTTTCCTTTAATAACCTTCCTGTGAATTACATTGATTTGATCATCTTAGGCTATCAATCGCTGTGGTGGATTATGGCGGCTCGTCTGATCGGCATCGCTTTGGAACGGTTCTTGTGGGTGCCGTTGGAAGACCATACCCAACGCAATATTCCCAATGTAATCCGGGTGTTTGCTTCGGTCAGTGTTTACAGTTTTGCCTCCTTTGGCATCATCGCGTTTGTGTATAACCAACAACTGACCAGTCTTTTGGCTTCGACAGGTTTGTTGGCCATGATCATCGGTTTGGCGGTTCAGTCCAACATTGCGAACATCTTCTCTGGTATTGTGATTAACCTTGAAAGCCCATTCCATGTGGGCGATTGGGTGCAGATTGGCGACAATGATGAAGGCAAAGTGATCGACATTACGTGGCGGACAACACGAGTGCGCACGCGGGCTGGCTATGTCATCAGTATTCCCAACGGTCAAGTGGCTGAATCCAATATCCACAACTTCAATTCCTTTGATTGTGTCCGGGTTGAACTCGATGTTTTTGTGGAGGCCCATTACAATCCTGAAACTTGTGCTAAGGTCTTGGAACGTGCCTTGAATACGGTTGACGGATTGTTAGATCAGCCCGGTCGCGAAGTTCGCTACAAGGGTGTGACGTGGGAATTTGGTTGGATTTCCAATTTTGAACTTCAGTTCTGGATCGATGATTATGCGCTGAAGGAAGATTTGAAAGAAACCGTTCTGGAAGTGACCCATGCAGCTTTGAAAGAAAGCGGAATTATTACAACCGTTGGGGCACCGGAAAAAGAAATACAAATTGTTGAGCAAAAAACATAACTTAAAAATGTAAGCCAGCTGTTGCGGGGAAACCCGCTAAAGTGAGGGATAATGTCTAAAGAATTAGCGGATATGGACAAGCGTCAGCTGAAAATAGCAACGCGCGAATTGTTAAACGAATTCCCAAATTTGCAAAATGCGGCGACCCATTGCCGCACCAATACGACACGCTTGTCTCAGTATCAAAACTTTGATTCTCCGACCTTTATGCCGATTGACGTTGTTTTATCGTTGGAAACGGCCTGTGGCAATTCCATCGTGTCTCGGCAATTGGCAAAGATGCAAACGGAAGACGACGTTATGCCCGAAGGCGACGCCATTTCAGAATCAATGGACCTGTCGCCCGCGGTTGGTGAATTAATTGCGTTCATTAAAATTGCCACGCAAAAAACGAGCAGCGGTGGTGTGCATTTTTCAGAATTGGAAAAACGCCAGTATCAAGAAATTCGCTCGCGCATGGATAAAGAATTGCGTGAAGTCGACTTGGCCATCGAAAACGATATTGTCGCCGGTTAATATTTAGGCCGGGGAAAGTCCCCAAAGTTCAGAAGCCCGTGTGATCACACAATGTTCGGACGGATGGTATTCGTTGTCCGCATGGGCGATGGCCTGCATGCTGGACAAAATGATCGGGGCCAATATGGGGCTGTCTATACGTTTAATGGCACTGTCGATTTCAAAAAGAAGGTCGTTTGAATCGATCAATTCTATGACCTTTTTTTCTGCCGTGGTGATCAGGTGTTCAAAAACCAAACCCTCGGCATTGGGAAATCCATTGTCGTCGGTGAAGACGCTGAGTTTTGGGACTTGGTGCCAGAGCTGGGCTATTTCTTGCGGCCTTTTTTTGCGATCTGCATAGACCGTAAAGATCAAAATATGCATGACCGCTTCAATTGAATTCATTTCAAGCTTAAGCGCACTATCACTCATTTGTTTTCCCTCATTCTCTCTTTGAAACTTATTATTGGCGGAAGTGGGCAGAAGTCAACTGAATGCAGGGCCTGTTTTTTCCGCTATGATTTCGATAAAGGTGTCGGCGAACTCTTCTAGCTTGGCGGCACCCACCCCGTGAATGTCGGCAAAGGCCGTTTTGTTCAGGGGGTGTTGGCGGGCCATGTCTTCTAAGGTTCGGTCTGAAAAAATCACAAAAGCGGGTTTGTCACGTGCCCGCGCCAATTCTAAACGCTTGTCTTTTAAATGAGATAACAAGGTGGATTGTTCCGGTGTTAAGTCGCTGGGCGCTTCGGCGCGGCCCTGACGTTTCTTTTTAGCCCCTTTAGCCTTGATCACATCTTGGCGATRTTTAAAGACCGCTTCTCCCTTGAGCAAAGCCTGACCTTTTTGCGTCAGGCTGATGCCGCCGTGACCCACCACGTCCAGGTGCAAGATGTTCGAGGCCACCATTTGCCGAACCATAGATCGCCACGTGTCTTTGCTTAAGCTTTCGCCGGTGCTGTAAGTGGGTAATTGGTCGTGTCCGGTCGAGCGCATTTTTTCGGTTTTGGCGCCGCGCAAAATATCTACGATATGGGCTTGACCAAACATCTGTCCTGTTTGCAGGACAGTGGACAAAAGCTTTAGCGCGTCCTCTGTGCCATCGACCATTTTGGGTGGGTCTAGGCATATATCGCAATTGTTGCAGCCACCGTCTGCATGATCATGTTCGCCAAAATAAGACAACAAAGCATAGCGGCGGCATTCTGGGGCTTCGCAATAGGCAATCAAGGCATCCAGACGTTTGTGTTCGCGCCGTTTGTGGTCCACGTCGCCGTCTTCTTGTTCGATAAACATGCGGCGCATGCGCAGATCGTTCAGGCCATACACCATATGCGCCACGGCGGGCAGTCCATCGCGTCCGGCGCGGCCAATTTCTTGGTAATACGCTTCCATACTGCCCGGCATGTCGGTGTGGCAAACAAAACGTACATCGGGTTTGTCGATGCCCATACCAAAGGCAATGGTCGCGACCGTCACAATGCCGCTTTCCATCATGAATTTTTTTTGGTTTTGGGCACGGCGTTCTGAACTCATCCCCGCATGATAGGCCACCGCCCGCACGCCGTTTTTAATCAAGAATTCAGTGGTTTTTTCGGTCTTGGCACGGGACAGGCAATACACAATGCCGCTTTGCCCGTCATGGGCTTTGACCACGTCCAGCAATTGTTGATTGGCGTCCACGCGCATTTGCACGACCAATTGAATATTTGGGCGATCAAATCCGGAAATAAAGCGTCGTCCGTTGCCGCCAAATAATTTGGCCGCGATGTCGTCTTGGGTGGCGGCGTCGGCGGTGGCGGTCAGCGCCGCAATGGGCACGCCTTCGAATAGATCCTTCAGCCGAGACAAGGCTTCGTATTCCGGGCGAAACGATGGCCCCCACCGCGACATACAGTGCGCTTCGTCAACGGCAATTAGGGTGATGGGCAACTTTGAAAGGGCGCTCAACATGCGTTCGGTCATCAAGCGTTCCGGGGCCAGATACAACAACCGGGTTTCCCCAGAAGCCGCGCGTTTCCAAGCCTCGACATTCACTGATCGATCATGCGATGAATTAATGGTATCGGCGGCAACCCCCATTAGTTTTAGGGCCGCGACTTGGTCTTCCATTAACGCCACCAAAGGCGAAACCACCAACGTCAGCCCGCCCTTCATCAGGGCAGGGATTTGAAAACACAGCGATTTACCCGAACCCGTTGGCATTACGGCTAAAGCATGCTGATCCGCCAGCAAGCACTCCACAACCTCAATCTGGCCGGGGCGAAAGTTGTCGTATCCAAAGATGGTTTTAAGAATCTGTTTGGGCATAGGGCACTATAGCAGGTGTTTATAATTGTGTGATGGGGATAAACCAGAAAGAAAATTGTATCTTATAAATTTCTGGTTTTGACCTGATTCAGAAGTCTTAATGGAAAGTTGGGTACAAGCTCTTGAGGTCGTGTTGCTGAAAAATATTCTTTACGACACCCTCTTTTACCAATGCGTCATATGTATCTTGCCATAGGTTGATGATTTCATCCGAAGTGCCTTCGTTGAAAGCTATATACATGAAGGTATTATCAATAACTAAAACCTGCTCCAATTCGTTTACATCAATGTTTAATTTCTTAGAGTTTCCAGCGACAGTTGCATTGCTGGAAAACCATAAGTCATTTCGGCCACCCATCAATTTTTTGAGATTTGCTTCTGCGCCTGTAGAAGCATCAATTTTTTTGTGCCCCCATTCTTCAAGAAGCTGCATGCCGACACCATCTCTCTGTACACCGATCATAAAACCTTGCGCATCCGCCAAAGATTTTAGGCGTATTCCACGACTTTTCTTTGCGAAAAATCCAATTTTCTTTTCGGCAATGGGGCCAACCCACTTAAACAATCCTTCCCGTTTTTTGGACAATGTCGTCGAAAATAAAGCTGTATTGGTTTTTGTTTTAAGAAGATGATATCCGCGTGCCCACGGATACACCTTAATTACATTTTTAATATTTAGCCTATCTTGTATTGCCTTGACGATATCTACGGACGGTCCTCTTAGCACACCATTTTCCACAAAATTGAGAGGTGGATAATCTTCCGTGATTATCATCAAATTGTCAGCGGCCAGAATTGGCCCGGAAGTTGACAGTAAGCTCACCGAAACAATGCAAGCGGTAATCAAACTCTTGTTAAAAGCCAAAAGCATTTTAATGTCCTTCCTTCGAGAGATCATCCTATTTTCATCACTTTACCTCAACGTACAGCCTAAGCTGCTAGTCATCCTTAATTTTTTTAGTCAAAAATTAATAAAGGCACGTATCCAGCCCAATAAATATCAACTTCCCATAAGCAAGATGGCCAGGGGGACTGGCATCACCGCCAACAATAGGATCGCGAAATAGCGGGGGAAGGTGAACAGGCCACTCAAACCAGCCAGCATTGCGATGCCGCCACCGCCGCCGATGATGGCGTTACCGGGGGCGTTCAGCATGACGATCACCGCGATGTAGCGATGCTTTAAAAGCGTTGGCACGATCCGTTTTGGGGCTTGCGAAATCAGGGCTTCAAGCCGTTGTTGCCTGTTCATGGGCATGAGACGCAGCATGAGGACTTCTGCACGATGTAGACCAAGCGCTGCGAATAACTTCGCGATGAGGTGCACTGGCAACAATCGGCCAATTAAATAGGAAATGGTCAGAGCCACCACCGTAGCCATGTAAAGCACGATGGCAACATCGGGGCCGAACGCAGCAAACAGGGCGAGGCTGATTTCGATGCCCGGCACAAACGGCATCGCCATCAATGCCGTGTAAAAAACAACAGCAGCCATCACTATATGACGGGCGTGCGATTTGGTATCGGCGCTGATGTCCACGCCGACAATATCGATGAGCCATTGGCTGCCCCAGTGGCCGCCCGCAAGCAGTCCGCCATAAATCAACGCCAGAACAAGCACGCGCAACCAGCGACGTTTGTTTTGGGCAGGAAGTGTTGGGGGGTGTTCGTTCATCACGGATCTTCTAACTCTCGTTTTACAACATGGCCATTATCAATCTTAATGAGATAATGGCCATGTCGTAAGTGCTTAAATGTCTTTGTCCCAATAAGGCTCATCTTTAAATTTTTCGGTCAGAAAATCGATGAAGGCGCGCACACGGCCCGATAGATGTCGGGTTTGCGGATACAGGGCATAGGCATTAAAGGTCGGCAACGTATAGTCCGTCAAAACCCGTTGTAGAGTGCCGTTTTTTAGCTCTTGATAGGTCATAAATGTGGGCAACCGCGCAATGCCTTGCCCGGCGATGGCGGCTGCTTTTAAAAAATCCCCATTATTGGAACTTATCTTGCTGGGCAGGCGCACCTGTGTTTTTTGACCTTTGGGGCTGGTGAACGTCCACGGCATGCCTGAATTGCTGATGTATTGCAAAATATCGTGATCTTTGAGGTGCTTTGGCGATTTGGGGGCCGGGTGTTTTTTGAGGTAGTCCGGACCGGCACAGAGAATGTGGTGGATGGGCGCCAGTTTTCGGGCGATATGGCTGGAATCCTTTAAATCGGCAATGCGGATCGCCACGTCAAATCCGTCTTCGACCAAATCAATTTGGCGATCGGAAAAATCCAAATTCATGACCAGGTCGGGATGAAGGTCGGAAAATTCGGTAATGGTCGGTACCAGATGCTGTAAACCAAAGGATAACGGCAAGGCAATGCGCAATTCACCTTGTAATAAAACCTTGGCGTTGGAAGTCACCGCATTCAGTTCGCTTAAATCGGCGAGAATTTGCGTGGCGCGTTGGTAATAGCTTTGCCCGGCTTCGGTCAGGCTGGATTTTCGTGTGGTGCGGTTCATCAACTGCACATCCWAACGGCCCTCTAAATCCATCAGGCGTCGACTGACCACAGACTTCGCCACGTTCAGCTGATCGGCGGCGCGACTGATCGATCCCGCATCAACAATCCGGGTGAATGTCATCATGTTTTCAAACTGACCCATTTTATTGTTCCYTTTTTAGCAACAATGATTTGTAAYCATAGCTCTTTATCCTTTTTACAACAACATTTATTATGAATCTTATAAATCAACAGATAAGAATCATTGCCGTTTAGGGCGATGGTTCGGAAAGGAGATGTTATGGATAAAATTCAAGAATTTTCGGCGCCGATCGGGCGCATCATGATTGCCCTGATCTTTGTCATCTCGGGCGTGGGAAAAATCACGGGTTATGCTGGCACACAGGGCTATATGGAAGCCATGGGTGTTCCCGGTATGTTGTTGCCTTTGGTGATCCTTGTTGAAGTTGTGGGTGGGCTTGCGATTATTGTGGGGTGGAAAACGAGATACGCCGCCTTTTTGCTGGCGGGCTTTAGTCTGCTCTCGGCGCTCATCTTCCACACCAATTTCGGGGATCAAATCCAAATGATCATGTTCTTGAAAAACCTCGCCATTGCCGGTGGTTTCTTGTTTTTGGTTGCCCACGGTGCGGGAACGTATGCTTTGGATAATCGTGATACAAAGGATGACAAATGAGACAACTTAGACACGTTGTTCAAACAACATCGGGCCTGCCCACATCGGATGGGGCTGGGGTGCGTTTGACACGGATTATCGGCTCGCCAGAAATCAATATGGTCGACCCATTTTTGCTGTTGGATACGTTTGAATCTGATCAACCGGATGATTATATCGGGGGCTTTCCCAGCCACCCGCACCGGGGCTTTCAAACCGTAACCTATTTGTTAGAAGGGCGCATGCGCCACAAAGACAGTGTCGGTCATGAAGGCGTGATTGAACCGGGAGGGGTGCAATGGATGTCGGCGGGYCGGGGKGTYGTGCATTCGGAAATGCCGGAACAGGAAAATGGTGTTTTGTTCGGCTTTCAATTGTGGGTGAATTTACCCGCATCTGAAAAAATGTCCGCACCCGATTACCAAGARTTCCCGGCGTCTGAATTGCCTGTTGAAAGTTTAAGCAACGGTGGATCTGTAAAAGTTATTGCCGGGCGAACAAATCAAGGCACCGAAGGCCCGGTTCATATCGCCGCCACCGATCCTTTGTATTTGGACGTGCGTTTGGATAAAGGCACCACTTTTCAGCAAAACATACCCGCCACCCACGCGGGCTTTGTTTATGTGATCGATGGCAGCGTGACGATTGGCGAAGATGTGGCTGAAAAAAGCCTGGGCGTTTTGGGGGATGGTGATTTCTTGGACGTTCAAGCCGGATCAAAAGGCGCAAGGTTTTTGCTGATCGCCGGAAAGCGGTTAGATGAACCCGTGGCACGCGGTGGCCCGTTTGTGATGAACACCAAGGCCGAAATCGTTCAAGCGTTTGAAGATTATAACAACGGTCAATTTTAGGAGCAGTTATGGGATTGTTACAAGATGGCGTTTGGGTCGACCAGTGGTACGACACCAAAAGCAACGATGGTAAATTTGTCCGCAAGGACGCGACCTATCGCAACTGTATTACCAAGGATGGCGATTTTAAGCCTGAATCCGGGCGTTATCACCTTTATGTGTCGCATGCTTGCCCATGGGCGCATCGCACGATGATTTTCAGGGTTCTAAAAGGCCTCGAGGAGCATATATCGGTGTCGGTGGTGGATTGGTTTATGGGGGGGCAGGGCTGGACCTTTACAGATCCCGAACCCGTGAACGGGGCAAGTATGCTTCATCAAATTTATACGGCGGCTGATGAGAATTTTAGCGGGCGGGTGACGGTTCCGGTGTTGTGGGACAAACAAACGCAAACAATCGTGTGCAACGAGTCCTCTGAAATTATCCGCATGTTCAATTCGGCTTTTGACGATGTGGGGGCTGCGCCGGGGGACTATTACCCACAAGCCTTGCGCGCCGAAATTGATGAGGTCAATGCGCGCATATACGACACCCTGAACAATGGTGTGTACAAGGTCGGCTTTGCGACCACTCAGCAAGCTTATGAAGAAGCCTTAGTGCCGCTGTTTGAAACTCTGGATTGGGTAGAGGACCGTTTAAGCCGCCACCGCTATCTGTGCGGCAATCAATTGACCGAGGCCGATTGGCGCTTGTTTACGACCTTGGTACGGTTTGATCCGGTGTATGTCGGGCATTTTAAATGCAATCTGAAACGCATTGCCGATTATGAACACTTGCAAGGTTTTGTGCAGGACCTATATCAAAGGGAAGGCATTGCCGATACCGTGCATATGGATCATATCAAAAACCATTATTACGGAAGTCATGCCACCATTAACCCTTCGGGTGTTGTGCCAATCGGTCCGATTTTAATGTATGACGCCCCGCATAACCGTTCTAAGCTGTAATTTTTGATTTATAGTTATGAGGATGTTCGATGGAATTAGCGCCACAATGCAGACCTAGCGTGACTTTAAAAGTCACGGCGGCGRTTTTTTCAAAGCCGCCGTTGGCTGCACTTGTCGTGGGTACGGTGATCCATCTGTTCAGTTGGCTGAATGCTTACTTGGTCGGCATGGATTATATAACCAATGTCTTTATACATTTTGACATGCACTTTTTGCACGGGCTCGGTCGCATACTGATTCCTTTTTTGGTGCCGGGTATTGTGACCTATTTAGGCCGATATCTGTCCCGTTATCGTCAGCAAGAATTAATGGGCCATTTCCCGGAAATGAACCCCGACCTTATCTTTAAGGTGGATGAAGGCGGATGTGTTGAATACGTCAACCCCACGGTGAAAAACCACCTTGATCGCCTAGGACTGGATGAATATGACGCGGCATCTATTTTGCCAAATGATTATCTTGCCCGCATTCAAGACGTATCCGGGCRAGATAAGATTTCTCAGGTGTCTCATTMCATCGATGGGGCAAATATTGAATTTACCTTTCGGGGTATCGAAGCCCACAATTCGGTATTTATATCGGGACACGATTCAACACGCCTGCACAACTTGCAACGTCACCTGAAAGAATCACAAACGCACATTGACCAAATGACCGATTTTTTGGGGGAAGCTTTGTCTGATTATGGTCAGCAAGAATTTGATATACACAGCCTGCACCAAGGCATCATCGGCACGTTGATGAACCCCGATCAAAAGAACATGGACCTCAGAGCCTGTCATGTGTTCTTGGCCGAGTTTAAGGAGGGTAAATTAAAGGGCTATGTTTATCACAATACGAAAAACGGCATCGAGCGGTCTTCCGATGAAATCGTTATTGACCCAGAAAAAGAAAAATATGCTATTTTGCAAGGCATCGGCCACCTGACGTGGTCAAACTGGGARGATGAAGTTGATTGCATCGAAGACTTCCAAGCCCGCTTTCACCCCACGGTACAAAAACAAATTGGCACCATTGAACGCTTTGCCACATTTAACAGCGGCCGCATTGCCCTGATTGCCTTTTACAGCGGGCGGAAAATCACTGATTTGGATGCGATGGTTTTAAAAGGCTTGGCTGTTTATGCCAGCGGCCTTCACCGTATTTCCCATGAACAATCGCAAACCGAACAAGCGTTTGTGTATACCGTTAATTCTTTGGCCCGAGCATCCGAAGCCAATGACGAAGATACCGGCGATCATATCGTGCGCATTAATGAATATTCTCGCGCCATCGCCGAAGCCATGAAGTTGCCCGCTGATTTTGTGCGCATCCTTCATTATTCGGCACAAATGCATGATGTGGGGAAAATCCATGTGAACCCAGCGATTTTGAAAAAACCGGGAAAATTGACCGAGGCTGAGTTTAAAGAAATGCAGTCCCACCCGACCTATGGCGCAAAAATTCTGGGCGAGTCTCCTCGTTTGGCCATGGCTGCGGAAATCGCTTTGGGCCATCATGAAAAATACAATGGAAAAGGTTATCCAAACGGCCTGTCCGGTGAGGACATTCCCTTGTCCGCAAGAATTGTCGCGTTGGTGGATGTTTATGATGCGTTGCGTCAAAAACGCGTTTACAAGCCCGCTTTCCCCCATCAAAAAGCCATGGATATCATCACCAAAGGCGATGGGCGTACCGACCCTGCTGAATTCGACCCCAAAGTCCTCGCGGCATTTTTAAAGATTGAAACCGAGATGGAACGTATTTTTGATACGTATGAAAATTAGGCCCTGACCCTAGGTTCTGATCTTGGCTCTTTTTAAGAGCAATGCCTTGAGTGTATTTGGCGTTTGGTTAATACTATAAAAAAATGATGATTGTGGTTTGGGGATTCTATGTCGGATAAGGGTTGGCAAAAAAGTACGTTCGAGGTTCAAACGGCCAAGTCTGGTCGTTGGCTGATCGAAATGACGTCCGTGCACAAAACGGAAGCCCTGAAATGCGTCGATGATTTGTTGGCGCAAAATCCTGGCGAAGGCGTACGCATTGTTGAACAGCGCGAAAACTGGGTCAGCGAAAAAGTTATCTTTGAACAAAAACCCGACCATAATAACAAGGCGATTAAACCTGTTTTTGTTTCCGATTTGCAGATGTGCACCACATTTTCCGATTATTATGCTTTACCATCGCGTTTAACCATTGGCCGATTATTGCGGGCTTATTTGGATCAGCACGGCCTGATGGCCTTGGAATTGTTGTCCAATATTGGGCATTTGCGGGCTTTGGATCGTATGGAAAAATATTTCCCCTCGGCCATGCAGCACATTGCACAATTGCAGTCGAAAAAATCGGATCAAAGCAAAACAGATCGGCTTGATCGTCTTTATTTGGTGTTTGAAAAGGTCCAAAAACGGGCACGTCGGGCCGAAGGCGATTATGAAAAATATGCGCAGATGTTGGACCAGCATGGTGCCGACCGGGCTCTTTCTGAAATCCGCGCGACCCATCCTAAAACATCTGAAATTGTGGTGGTGGGCATGCTGGCCTTGCATCTGCGCGGCCAAACGTGGGCCCAAAAACTGGCCCTATCCATTGACATTGCCGAACAGTCAAGAGGCCCGGCAACGTTATGCTTGGCCGATGAATTGATGGCCGAAATTTTGAACGGGGGGGAGGTCATCGATGAATTGTTTCGGGGCTTTTCGACTTGTGGTGATGCGTGGAAAGTCTTTGTGCTTTTGACCAGTGGGCGGTTGAGCAAGCCGCCAAAATATATGGCGCCCGAAGTTAAACGCTTGAATGACTTGTTCTTGGAATTTGATTTAAAAGAAACCCGTGATGTGTTGTTAAAACGCATTTCCCATGGTTTATCCGGCACGCAAAAGCTGTCCAAAAATGGCCGCGAGGCTGACCGCAATACGTTCATCAGTTTGGTTCGAGATTTAGCAGAACCCACGGGATTGAGCGGCGGGGCCGACATGGCCGAGGCTGTGGTCAAACGGGCCAAAACCCTGTTGGGGGCCGAAGACGGTGACCTGCCCATCGAAACGGCGATCCGCCAAGCCCTATACCTGATGCCCAGTCAGGCCGGAAGGTTAGGCTTGTTGTTAGACTTTGCGGCGTCAAATTTGGGACAAAAACATGACAATCTGGTGCGCCAACAATTGTTGAATTTGTTGGATAAACTCAAATCAATCTTTGATTTGTTCCCGTCCGATGTGGCGCAAAAAGACCATATTACGCAAATTGAACATCTGCGCAAACGCCTTACGCTCAGCACCTTGCCCGAACAGTTTCAAAGCACCGTGGGCCAGTCGTTTGATAAGTTGCTGACGGGTGGGGATGCATCCCCCGATTCGGCGAAACCAGAAGAGGTAAAGCCCGAGCCGGAACAGGCCCCGGCAAAACTTGTTAAAAGCGGTAAAGATGAAGCCTTTATCAAAGCCGGGGGCGTGCTCTTTAATGAAGGAGACGTCGGCGATGAAGCTTATTTGGTGATCCAAGGCACCATTGAAATATACCGGACACTTGGCGACAAAAAGACCCATCTGGCGGTTGTCGGAACCGGGGAAATTATTGGCGAAATGGCGTTGGTCGATAACCAACCCCGCGTCGCTTCTGCGATGGCGTTGGAAGACACCATTTTGGTGTGTATATCCCAAAAAAACCTGCAAGAACGCATCGCAAAATTGGCCAAACGCGATACGGTCATGCACCTGTTGTTAAAGACCATGGTCCGCCGCCTGCGCGGATTGGCGCGCAATACGGAGTAGAGTAGGGGGCTAAGAGAGGCTTAGCCTTTAATCCGCCCACCAATCGTATAGGTCACGGTGCGGCCTTGTTGATCTTTGCCAATGCCGCTGGCGCCTTTGCCTTCGCCAAATGCGGTGAAGGTTCCGTTGGCTTTTAAGTCATTTGCACAGGTAATTTCCCAATTTCCTTTGGTGCGGCTGGTGGCTTGGTAATTGCCACGACATTCTCCGGCGTTGTTGGGCATTTGAATGCGCACGGTTCCGGCTTTGCCGCCCCCGGTTTCTTCGATGGTGCCGGAAAACATTTCCGCATAGCCTTCCCAATTAACCGCAATGGGTCGGGTATCGCCACGGCCTTTGGGCGCGCGACCTTGTTTGGTAAGATAGCCTGTTAGAAATTCTGAAGGATAAAGCTCTTGGCTGTCGTCCCCACATCCGGATTCTGCTTTTTCGATGTCGAACGTGATGTTTGTACCCCAACCCCGGTAAAAGGTAGAAGCTTGATAAACACCGTCCCGAATTTGACGGACGCTAGAGATGTAGATTTCATCAAGATTAAAGTCACTTGAGCGTGAATTAGAGCCTTTCGACTTGGTCAAAACACAATCCATTGCCAAAACATTACGCGCCAGCATCGCCTTTTCAGGATCAACACCCGCCGATCCCCCCGAAGTTACACAGGCGCTGAGGCCAAGCCCACAAACAGCGGAAATTGTGGATAGGCGTATGAAATTCGACATGATATCCCCCCAAAAAAAGACACTTATTAAAAGTGCATTACAATGGAACGTTATCTTCTTTTAATTGTATCGTCAAGAAGGCTAGTCGGCGAAAAATTCCAGCAACCATTCCATTTCGTCCTGGTTCAGGGGGTATTTTCCGTTGCTGGGCTTGATGACCTTATTGGGGGTGATGCGGCCCAGACGTTTTTGCACGATCATCGAGGTGTCCGCACTTAATTCGGCTTTCCAACAAAGTGCGACGATGCCCTTGGCATTGTCGGCGTCGGCGATTTTTTCGACCGCACTGACCCTCAGGCCGGATAAAACGGCAAGTACCGCGATGGGGTATTCTTTTTGCCCAGATTTCAGGGCTGTTTCCACCACGGCGGGGTCAAGGTTACCTTCTTTTTGCAAACGTTTGGCTTTGGCATATGACGTTTCGGTTTGTTCCGAAGCTTCGTTTTCGGCGGCAATATCTAAACGGAAAGCAACTTCTTCACGTACAGCGGCTGCGGTTTCGGGGTCTAGGTCTTTGCGATTTAACAGCGCCTTGATCAAATGATCCGCGACAAAATCAGCTAACCGCAAGGCCACGCCCTTGGGTAATGTTGGACGGTGCACCATTGGGGTTTGCAAAGATTTCACGGTGCGAGATTTGTCGCAAATGCGTTCTAACAAATCTTCTTTGATGTTTGCCGAGGCATTTTCCAACAGGGCAGAGACCGCCACCGTATCGTTGGTGGCAAAGATTTCTTCCATCACTTCATCGGGCAGGCTTCCACGATTAGCGATGGCACTGAGCGCGCCTTCGACGGGGTTTAGGTTGATGATATGCAGCAGGTCATCGTCGGTGAGAACCGGCGAGTTTTCCAACACCGGAGCACACACCACCAATTCAGAATCTTCGGCCAAATGGCGGATGACTGCGGGCGGCGCATCGGCCATGTCTTTCAGGGTTTCCGCAACAATTTGGCGGACTTTTGTGGCTTGATCTTTGGCTAAGGCTTCAAGTGCCGCGTACGTGGTTTGGCGGATTTTATCCACCTCGTCGGCCTTTAAGCCCGGCGCTAATTTAGAGATTTTAGCCGCCAAAACGCTGCGAACCTCGACGTTTTTGTCTTTGGTCAGCATCAGGTCGGCTTGGCGTGGGGTGGTTGGATTTGACGCAATGGCTTCGCGCACAGAAGCCGCCTGATCTTGGGCTAAGAAGTATAAAATTTCAGGCTGAGCTTTTTTATGTTCCGCAACTTCTTTGCGAATTTCGATATCTTTGTCCTGAGCCAGTTCTTTGGCCTCATCATAGTCAAGCGGCTTACCTTTTCTAAATTTGTCGAGCAAACCCTTAAACATAGATATTTCCTTCAGCGCTAAAATCTATCAACGCCCTATAGTTAACTGATTTTACGTGTTCGGCAAGGGTTGAAATTGAGATTAATACGCGCGTTCGATACAGAAATCTAAAGTGTCGATGAGGGCCGTTTTAATATCGGAATCCGGGAAGATGCCCATGGCGTCTTTGGCAATGGCCCCATAGTGGCGCGCCCGTTCAACGGTGTCGTCCAAAGCTTGGTGATTCGCCAGCAATTTGTGGGCGTATTCAAGATCACCGTCTTTTTGGTCCAATTGTTCCATGGTGCGTCGCCAAAAATCACGTTCTTCGTCGGTACCGCGCGCAAACGCCAAAATGATGGGCAGGGTGATTTTGCCTTCGCGGAAATCGTCGCCTACGGCTTTGCCCAAGGCTTCTTCTTTCGCGGAAAAGTCCAAAACATCGTCAATCAGCTGAAATGCGATCCCAAGATTCATCCCATAGGCACGCAAAGCGTCTTGTTCAGCCTTGGGACGGTCCGCAACTACGGCACCCAATTCCGCCGCTGCGGCAAACAATTCGGCCGTTTTGGCTTTGATAACTTCCAAATACGCAGTTTCGTTGGTTTCTGTGTCGTTGGCCGTGACCAATTGTAACACTTCGCCTTCGGCCAGCGTGGCAGACGCCTGTGACAAAACGCGCAAAACATCTAAATGACCGTCTTCGACCATCAGGGAAAAGGAACGGGTAAAGAGAAAGTCGCCAACCAGTACGCTGGGTTTGTTGCCCCACAATGAATTCGCCGAAGCTTCGCCTCGGCGTAAATCACTTTCATCGACAACATCGTCATGCAACAGAGTTGCCGTGTGAATGAATTCGATGCACGCCGATAACAAGATATGACGGTCCCCAGTATACCCGCACATACGGGTCGTCGCCAACGTCAACATAGGCCGCAAACGCTTTCCGCCCGCGGCAATAATGTGTCCGGCCAGTTGGGGAATCAATGATACCGGAGAATGCATGCGATCAACGATCGCTTCGTTTGCAGCCAGCAAATCCTTTTCAACCAGCTTGGCCAAACGGTCCAAGGGGGATGGATTTCGTTCTTCATCTAGGTTTACGACAACGCCCAAAGTGTATCTCCTGATTAAACAATTGTGCGCACCATAGCATAATAAAGTAAGGTATGAAGATGATATGCGAAATAAGGGTGAAATTGAGATGTATGAGCTGATCCGAACCAATAATCCTGTGCTGATTTCGTGGTTGCAGTCAAATTTATCCGACGTCGGCATTGACGTGGTGATCTTGGACGAACACATGAGTGTCCTGGATGGTTCGGTTATGGCAATTCCTCGCCGGGTTATGGTGGATGAAGTTCACCAAGCCGTTGCCAAGGCTATTTTGGCCGAAGCTGAGGCCCTTTAAACTTATGGATACCACAGAAGATAAAATTCTGGGCGGCCGCGTGATCTTGCATCAACCCGCCGATGGTTACCGGGCCGCCATTGACCCGGTGCTTTTGGCCGCAGCGGTCCCGACAAAGCCGGGCGACCGCGCCTTGGATTTGGGCTGTGGCGTGGGGGCGGCGATGTTGTGTCTGGCCACCCGCGTCAAAGACGTTGCCGTGGATGGTTTAGAACTGCAATTGGATTTGGCTTTGCTGGCCCAGCAAAATATTCAGGCCAATGGGTTGGCGGATCGAGTGCGGGTGTTTGAAGGTGATCTTCTTAATCCACCCGACGATTTGGTCGCCGACAGTTATACGCAAGTTTTTGCCAATCCGCCTTACATCACCGAAGATCGTGGTCATCCCCCCCCCAATGTCAGCAAACGCACGGCCCATGTGGAAGGCGAAGCGCGCCTTTTTGATTGGGTCGACACAGCGTTGAATTTCTGTCGCCCCAAAGGCACCGTTTGTTTTATTTATCGTGCGGATCGCTTGGCCGATGTGCTGGGGGCATTAGAAGGCAAGGCCGGAGAAATTGAAATTATTCCGTTGTGGCCAAAACCCGGTGTTCCCGCCAAACGCGTCATCATTCGCGCCCGAAAAGCCATCAAAACACCTTTGAGCTTGGACTATGGTCTGGTGCTGCATGAGGGTGCTGGGGAAGGTGGGGACTATAGTGAAAGCGCTAAAAAGGTGCTCAACGGCGAGATTGGCATTTGAATTCAATCTTGATTTTTATTCGAAACCTCTTTATGTAAGTAATTAATCACTTACATAAATTCAGGCTGGATCATGACAAAGCGTAAATCGCATGACGAACGGCGCGAAGAAATTGCAGATACGGCGCTAAGCTTGGCAGCCGAGCAGGGCGTTGGCACGGTGACCACCCAGGCCATCGCGGACCGTATGGGGGTTTCACAAGCCACCATATTTCGTCATTTTCCCAATCGTGATGAAATCTTTCGTGAAGCCATTATTCAGGCCAAACAACGTGTTTTTGTCTGCCTTCACCCCATTATCGAAGATAAATCATCCTCTGGCGCTGAACGTTTAGAACGTTTGATTCACGCCCATTTGGCGGTGATCGAAGACAATCGCGGCATCCCGGCCTTGCTGTTTTCGGATCGTTTGCATCAAAATGATCCGGTGCTCAAGGCTGATGTTCGCACCTCGATTAAAAACTATGCCAGCCGGGTTTCTTGGCTTTTAGAACAAGGTGTCAAGGATGGCTCAATAAAGCCTGATCTTGATTGTGAAGTCATGGGGCAAGCCGTGGTGACGATGATTCAAGGCTTGTTGTTGCGGTGGTCGCTGTTTGATTATGGCTTTGATTTAAAGTCTCAGGCAAAAGTCATTTGGGCGCTGGTGCGCCCGGCGGTTTTGAAATCATCTGTTAAAAATTAGAAAAAAAGGATTACCAAAAAATGAGTACTAAAAGCATTGCCATATTTGCCATCGTATTGTGGGTCGCAAGTGCGGCGTTTCTTGGTTTTAAATTTGTCAGTGGGGAAACCATTCAGGCCGAAGATGGTCGGGAAGCGATTGTTTTGGCATCCGCAGAGCGGGCATTTATTTTGGACGAAATGCGCAACATGTTAGAAGCCGTGCAAGAAATCATCAGCGCCGTAAACCAAGACGACATGGACACCGTTAGAAAAATCGCCCACGATGCCGGTATGGCCGAAGCCCGCAAAGTCCCCGTGGAATTGATGCTGAAATTGCCTTTGGGATTCAAGCAATTGGGTGGTGCGACCCATACTGGATTTGATGAAATTGCTCTGGCCGCCGATATGGGCGGGGAACTGGTTATGGAAAAGTTGGAAGAAAATCTGAACAATTGTGTCGGGTGTCATGCAATTTTTCAACTGACTGAACAAGACTAACTATCTGAAGTGTAATGAAAAAGGCGGGATTAACTAAAAGTGGTTAAGCCCGCCTTTTTAAGGTCTGATTAAGCGCTAAAATTGGCGCTGGCAAAGTCCCAATTGATGAGCTCGTTCAAGAACGCGTCCAAGAAGTCTGGGCGACGGTTTTGAAAGTCCAAATAATAAGCATGTTCCCACACATCACAGGTGATGATGGGGGTTGCGCCATCAGTTAAGGGGCATTCTGCATTTGGTGTTTTGGCGATTTCCAGTTTGCCATCGCGCGACACCAACCAAGCCCAGCCGCTGCCGAACTGGGTTAAGCCAGCGGTTTTAAAGGCGTCCTTGAACCCATCCAAGGACCCAAAAGCATCATTGATGGCATCGGCCAAGGCTCCGGTCGGCGCGCCGCCGCCCTTGGGGCTCAACGAATTCCAAAAAAAGGTGTGGTTCCAAACTTGGGCGGCATTGTTGAAAATACCCGCCTTCGAGGCATCCCCCGCCGTGGCTTTCATAATGTCTTCCAGGCTCTTATCAGCGAGGTCTGTATCGGCAATCAGTTTGTTCAAATTTACAACGTATGTGTTGTGGTGTTTGCCGTGGTGAAAGTCCAATGTGGTCGATGAAATATGCGGGGCCAAAGCATCTTTGGCAAAAGGTAATTCGGGAAGTTCAAAAGCCATGGTGACCTCTTTCTTTAAAGGGATTAAACAACTGTATAAAGACATGGTGTATAACTTTAGAATTTCAATTAAATTTTGTAGAGACATTTTTTCAAATCGAAAGACTTTTTATGGCTGATTTAGCAACTGAAATTTTCACGTTGGCCCGTTCGGACCGCGCACGCTATCTGTGTGCTTTGGCGGCGCCACGGGACAAGCGCGATGGGGTATTGGCCTTGTTGGCCTTTGATCAGGAAATCGCGCGCATTCCAGCCGTAGTGAGCGAACCTATGTTGGGACAAATTCGTCTGCAATGGTGGATTGATGCGATGCCCGGCATWACGGGTGGCCGTCCTCCGGGGCACCCGGTGGCGCAAGCCTTATCCGGCCTTAATTTTTCGACAGAGGATTTGCGGGGGCTTGTTGAAGCGCGAAATTTTGACTTAAAACAAGAACCGTTCACGTTTGAAGAGCTGTGTCGTTACGCCAATGATACCGGCGGAGCTTTTCAGGTTTTGGTCTTAAAACACTTCGGCATCGAAGATGACCAAGCCATTCAGGCTGCGCGAGAAATTGGTACGGCCAAAACCTTGGCTGGATTTTTGGATGTGGCGGATATGAACGATCAAGTCCTGCCTTATATTCAAGATTGCCTGAAATCTGCACGGACACGGATTATGCCTAAGGCTGCGCAAAAAGCATCTCGTTCGGCTTTGGTTTTGGCGCGTCTGGTTGACCGAGAATTGCGTTTAGGGGCCGAGGCCAATGAATTGGTAGGGGCGGTGTTCAGTGTCTGGTGGGGTAAAAAAACCGGGCGGTTTTAAAGGTTTACGCGCTTACCAGATGCTTTCTTCCTTAAGATYACCCGCGTCCAAAGCGCCGCTTTGCTCGTTGGTTTTTAAGACCATCAGTTCCARTTGWGACAGTTGSGGGAAAATCGATCCSGCATGGCTTYTGTACAACATGATRACRCCGCGCCGGGTGTCGGGGAAACTGCCSCGTTCATCGTCAAATTTGCGAATTTCCAARGACGTAATGGTRTCGGTTCCGGCTTCCCKGCTTTTCCAGATRTACGTYGGGTTATCCATRCGCGGTTTGGCCAAMGGSGCCACRGCGCGTTGRACRACTTCGCTGGGYTGKCCAAAACGGGTGATRTAATAATTRATCACRCGGGGRAARGCGATGCTTTTGAACAACGAATGGAAATTGGTGGCGCGGCCCGCATCATATCTGGTAACGGTGCTGGTGCCTTGATACATGATGGTATCAACCAAAAAATCTTCTTCCAATTCAAATGGCCAGCTGACTTTGTCGACACAGAAAATAGTTTCTTTGTCCCCTTTGTTCAGGCACGGCCTGTGAATGGTGTCTTCTTTCATGCGTTTTAAGCGGGCTTCACCAACTTCTTGACCGATTGTGATGTCGGCCCCCAGCGTTAATTCGACACCTTCCAGCATATTCCCGGTGGGTTCTGTGGAAGACAGCAATTGCACTTCATTGGGGATGGTCGCCCCTTCGACTTTTTTGACGTCCCAACCGCTTGCCCCGCCTGAACCATCCGAAGTATCCAACAACCCCTTTAAGACATCCTCTTCCCCGGCCGCAGCAAAGGGATCACCTGCTTCGGCCGCAGCAAAAGGATCAGCGGGTTCAGCCGCAGCAAAGGGATCAGCGGGTTCGGCCGCAGCAAAAGGATCAGCGGGTTCAGCCGCAGCAAAGGGATCAGCAGGTTCAGCAGTGGCAAAGGGATCAGCGTCTTCTGTTGCACGAGACGGGGGCTTTTTGGCCTCTAGCACGGCGACGTCTTGTGGTGTGGAATCGGTCAGTGCAAACGGATCGGCTTCGGCCGCTACTGTTTCGGTTCCGTCAGTGGCAAAGGGATCGTTTGAAGCCGAGATCGTATCTAACAGGCCGGCCTCATCTTGGCCAAAACCATCTAGGTAAGCCAGGATGTCTGGATCGACTTGTCCGTTAAACGGTTTTGTCGGATCCAAAGGCGATTTTTTGACTTTTCGCGGCGGCGGGGCGGCGGATGCTTCTGCCACGGTCATATCAGACGTTTCGCCAATCGGGTTGGTTGCTTGCCCGGGTTCTGCTGTTTGTGGCTCCACGGGGCGGCGGTAGGCTCGGGCTTTGGCAATTCGGTCAGCGCGCAGTGCCGCTTTTTTTTCTTTTTGAAGAGCTTCGGCTTGCCCGGTTTTTTGCAGAGCCGGACCAAGCTCAGCTTCAAGCTCTTGTAATTTCTGGTTTAAGGCTTCTGCTGTTAAGGGCTGGGACTCGGGTTGGGCTAGAGGGCGGGGTTTGCGCATAATCCCCGTTGTATTGGCAGGCTTAAAGAAATCCATAAAACTGCTTAAAAACCGTTTTGTCGCGGATTCCTTGGTGATGTCGACCCGTTTCGCTTCATTAAACGTTTGGGTTTGCGCATTGCTTCGCGGGGGAGCAACCTTTTTAACGGGTTTAGGTTCAAGTTTTGGTTCGGCTTGAACCACTTGGGCTACGGGCTCTGAGACGGCGGGTGCTTCAATAACGGGCGTCTCAACTTTAACCTCTGGTGTTTGAACTGCCGGAGCTTCAACAACAGCCTCAGGCGGAGCTTGAATGCCTTGTTGGATAGCTTCGCTGGGTTGTTCGCCATTGCGTATGGAAATCAGGAAGTGGGCAATTTCAAAAAAGCCCCGATCAATCGCCAAATCAACGGGTTGCATGCCGTTAAAATCTTTGGCGTCAACGCTGGCCCCGGCTTTAATCGCCGCTCGTACACCCGTTAAATTGTTGTTTTCAACGGCCAAAAATAAGGCTTCATTGGTGGGGGTGGAGGCCTGAGCATAGGCTTCGCTAAACGTTTGAAGGCCAAGGATAGGAGCCGTAGACCACATCACGCCAACGCACACAGCCACAGCCACCCGGCGCACAACACGCGAGCGTTTGGGGGCAGAACGGTGTGGACGTCTGGTGCGGATCATGTATTTACACTTTTGGCCCTTATTGTAACGCAGATGATTCTGCGCCTCAGTTCAGGCAAACATATAACACGATTATATTAACTTTTGCATCAAAATGGCACTGAAAACGTAAGCGCTTATTCTGTCGCTTTGATCCACGCCAGCAAATCTTTGAGGCCCCGCGCACAAACGGCGGCTTTGCGCGCGCGTTTGCGGTCCCCGCGCCGCATGCGCTTGCCCTTTAATTCTGGCGGCCGATCATTTAAATCGGTGGGGGGAAACAGTCCAAAATTGATGTTCATGGGCTGAAAAGTTGCTGCTTCAGCATCGCCCGTCACATGATTTAAAAGCGCGCCCAATGCGGTGGTGGCGGGCGGTGTATCTAAATTCATATTCAAGCGTGCACGGCCCGCAAAGCGTCCCGCCAACAAACCCATAGAGGTGCTTTCGACGTAGCCTTCACAGCCCGTAATTTGCCCGGCAAAGCGAATGTGGGGGTGTGATTTTAAGCGCAAAGTTTTATCCAGCAGCTCAGGGCTTTTGATGAAGGTGTTTCTGTGCATGCCGCCAAGCCGTGCGAATTCGGCATTTTCCAAGCCGGGAATAGAGCGAAAGACGCGTTTTTGTTCGCTGTATATTAGCTTGGTTTGAAAGCCAACCATGTTCCAAATCGTCCCCAATTTGTTGTCTTGGCGCAGCTGCACAATGGCGTAAGAGCGCTTGTCCGGGGCGTGCGGATTGGTCAGGCCCACGGGCTTCATAGGGCCAAAGGTCAAGGTTTCGCGGCCCCGTTCGGCCATCACTTCGATGGGCAGGCAACCTTCGAAATAAGGGGTGTCGCTTTCCCAGTCTTTGTTGGTGATTTTTTCGCCGTCCAGCAATCCGTCGATAAAGGCGTTGTATTGTTCTTGGTTCATTGGGCAGTTGATATAATCTTTGCCCGTACCCTTGTCGTAACGTGACTGGTACCAAGCTTTATCAAAATCGATGCTGTCCAAATAAATGATCGGGGCGATGGCGTCAAAAAAGGCCATTTGCTGCGATCCTGTAAACGAGCGGATGGAGTCTGACAATGCATCACTGGTCAGCGGCCCGGTGGCGACAATGATTTCCACATCCCCAAGGGCGGTCAGATCGGTGACTTCGCCGCGTTCAATGGTGATCAGGTCATGATCGTTTAAGGCTTTTTCTACGGCGCCGGAAAAACCGTCTCTGTCGACGGCCAAGGCGCCGCCTGCGGGAACCTTGTGCTCATCGGCGGCCTGCATGATCAGCGAGCCCAATTGGCGCATTTCTTCGTGCAACAAGCCCACGGCACTGCCGGTGTGATCATCGGCGCGAAAAGAATTCGAACACACCAGTTCGGCCAGTCCTCCGCTTTGGTGAGCGGGGGTGGTTTTGTCGGGGCGCATTTCGTGCAGAACGACTTCAATGCCTAAATTGGCCAGTTGCCAAGCGGCTTCCGATCCGGCGAGGCCTCCACCAATGATATGAATGGGGGAGGCGTTTGGGGCTGATTTTGTTTCCATGGGGCAGTCATAATCATCTTCGGCGAAAGAGGCAACCTTGACGAGGCGGACGAGGGAGGCTAATTCTGTCGCAAACATTCAAGGAGCTACCCTGTGGACGAAACTTTTAAATACGACATCCTTTATGCTATGGCTTTGGCCTATGGCTTTATCTTGCTGTTTCGCTTTATTCCGCGCATTCAGGCAAAAATGATGGGTATACCCTTTGTCGACCCTGAAACCGTTAAGGCGCGTA
The DNA here is from genome assembly GCA_002732845.1 of Rhodospirillaceae bacterium. Lineage (GTDB taxonomy): Bacteria > Pseudomonadota > Alphaproteobacteria > Rhodospirillales > Magnetovibrionaceae > JANLGW01. Next base: position 49,018 of record NVSZ01000001.1, on the reverse strand, counting down.
TGGACGAAGGCGAAGATATTTTAATCATTGATGTGCGTATGCCCCATGAATTTTCCGGTGTTTTGGGGCATATTGAGGGCGCCTTGAACCTGCAGTCGAACCAATTGACGCAGAAGCTCAAAGAGCTTGGTGATCAGTTAGAGCCGTATAAAAGTGAACGCATTGTGGTCACATGCCGCACTCAAAACCGTTCGCCAAAAGCCGCTCGGATTTTGTTTCAGCATGGTTTTACAAAAATTTCCATCCTGAACGGTGGCATGGCAAAGTGGTCTAAACTTTACGGCTAAACATCTCAGGCGTTAATGGCTCTTGGAATAATCCGTTCCGCTGGGAATAGGATCGATATGGTCGTGCCTTCGCCCAGTTCACTGTCAAAGGTTATTTCCCCGCCGTGCAGGTCGACAAGGCTGCAACATAAAAACAGCCCCAGCCCGGTTCCCGCGTGGGGGTCAAAATCTTTGCAGACGATTTGTTCGTAAGGGGCTAAGGCCTTTGCAATGTCCTCTTTTTTGACGCCGATACCGGTATCTTTAACCTGTAATTTCAGACGATGGTCGTTGCTGAGCATGGCTTGGACAACGATTTCGCCGCCTTCGGGTGTGAATTTTATGGCATTGGAAATGAGGTTGTTGAGGATGCGTAAAACTGATTTTTGATCGCCGTGCAAGTGGGGCAGTTGAGGGGCGACATGATCAAAAAGGTCAATGTTTTTATGGTCGGCTTGGCCGTGAAGCATTTTTACCGACGCCTTGATGGTATCTTCAAGGTCCACTGTTTCTTCGATCAGGATATATTTCCCCGCTTCAATTCTGGATAAATCCAAAATGTCATCGATTAAGGTTAAAAGCACTTCTCCACTGTCGCGGATATCGCTGGCGTATTCCACATAATGGGGATCGCCTAAGGCCCCGAACATTTCTGATTTCATCAGTTCAGAAAAGCCCATGATGGCGTTTAAAGGGGTGCGTAAATCATGGCTGATGCTGGCCAAAAATGCTGACTTTGCTTTGTTGGCCAATTCGGCTTCAGAGCGGGCATCTTGTAGCTTTTTTTTGTTTTGTTGAAATAAAACCCCGGTAATGGCCCCCAAAACCAAAACCACAATAACCAGCAACAACTGCAAGATCGTAAACTTTTGCATTCTGCTTTGCATGGTGTGTTGCAGGACGGTTTCGATTTGATCGACCGTGGTTATGAGATCTTCAAATGTGTAATGAAAAGCAATATGGTTGATATCTGTTGTGGTGAACTCGATGCCTTTGCCCCATCTTTCTTCGGCGAGGCTTCTAAATAGGCTTATTTTCTGAATTATTTTTTCGACCAGCCCCCGCAATTCGGGTTCTTCAAGAAGTAAAAAGGTGCCTTCTTGGTTGTTGCCGCCGTTCAGCATCACCTGAGCGTACCATGTGGCCTGGTCAATGTGGCGGATAATGTCGGAAAGTTTGGCAAGGCGCTCACCGCTCAGACTTTCATCCAAGAGCAGGTGGGCTGTGGTGGTTTCGAGCTTGATTTCCATCGCGGCATCGACCAGCGGCGCATAGCGTTGAGCCATATCGCGACCCACAAGGAACGAAAAAAACACCGCTCCGGCCATTACGACAACGGCACAGAAAATCCAAATGATGTGGTTCTGTAAAAAACGAGCATTCATGCCTCACCTTTTAGCTCAAAAGGTTCCCCAAAAGCTGAACTAAAACTTATAGATAATAGTAATTCATTTAAGTTGATTTACCTATAGTGTAAATGGGTTATCACCGAGAGAGACCGTGGAGGAACGGTTTAGAACATTCCCCCACGTTTTTATCTTTAAGCAGGTTCTGGGACATAAACCGTAAAGCCATCCATGGCATCGGTCATGACGATCTGGCAACAGAGGCGGCTGTTGTCTTGGACGTTGGTGGCGGTGTCCAAAAGATCGTTTTCTTCTTCTTCAGCCCCCGCAATTTTGCCGACCCATTCCGGGGCCACGTAAATATGGCAGGTCGCACAAGCGCACGCGCCKTCGCAGTTGGCATCAATGCCAACAACGCCATTGTCAACGGCTCCATCTTTGACGGATGTGCCGCTGGGAACGGTGACCTGTTGTTCGCTTTTGTCGGGCTGAATGAAAATAATATTGGGCATGGCTTACCTTTTGTATCTTGGGCGCATTGAAGCTTGATTAGCTTAGATGCGCATTGCTTTTTTAATTTCAAGAAAAATTTAAAAACAGATCAYACCGTCTATTTTTTCTTCGTTTTTAAACAAGGTCCTAGATAATGCCCAGTATAGCTGGCTTTGTTTTTAGCCACCGTTTCGGGCGTCCCCTTCGCGACAATTTGTCCCCCTTTTGATCCGCCTTCGGGACCGATGTCGATGATCCAATCGGCGGTTTTGATGACTTCTAAATTGTGTTCAATAACAATCATCGTATTGCCTTGATCGACCAGAGTATGAAGCACCTCTAACAATTTGTTCACATCATCAAAATGCAATCCGGTGGTCGGTTCGTCCAAGATGTACAGGGTTTTCCCGGTGGCGCGTTTGGCCAGTTCTTTGGCCAGTTTAACCCGTTGGGCTTCGCCACCCGATAACGTGGTCGCGCGTTGGCCCAGATGAATGTAGCCCAGTCCCACCTGTTCTAAACTGGCCATTTTATCGCGGATGGTGGGCACGGCTTTGAAAAAYRCMWRGGCKTCTTCGATGGTCATGTCTAAAACATCGGCGATGTTTTTGTCGCGGAATTTAATGTCCAAGGTTTCGCGGTTATAGCGTTTGCCTTTGCACACATCACATTCCACATAAACGTCCGGCAAAAAGTGCATTTCGATCTTGATCACGCCATCGCCTTTGCACGCTTCGCATCGTCCGCCCTTAACGTTGAAACTGAACCGTCCGGGTTTGTAGCCGCGGCGTTGCGATTCTGGCAGTCCGGCAAACCATTCACGGATCGGAGTGAAGGCCCCGGTATAGGTGGCGGGGTTTGATCTTGGCGTGCGGCCGATGGGCGATTGGTCGATGTCGACAATTTTATCGATCAGTTCGATGCCTTCGATGCGGTCGTGTTCGCCCGCGTGAAGCCGCGCACCGTTCATGCGTCGAGCCAAGGATTTGTAGAGGGTTTCAATCACCAATGATGATTTGCCGCCGCCCGATACACCCGTGACACAGGTGAACGTGCCCAACGGAAAATCGACCGTGACGTTTTGCAGGTTGTTGACCTTGGCCCCGACGACCTTAATTTTCTGGCCCTTGTGACCCTTGCGGCGCTTTTCGGGGACAGGCACACATTTGATGCCGTTCAGGTATTTTCCGGTTAGACTTGCTTCGACCGCCATGACTTCTTCGGGTGTGCCCCGCGCGATGATTTCTCCGCCGTGAATACCTGCACCGGGGCCGATGTCGATCAAATAATCAGCCGCCCGAATGGCGTCTTCGTCGTGTTCAACGACAATCACGGTGTTGCCCAAATCGCGCAGATGTACCAGCGTCGTCAATAAGCGCTCGTTGTCGCGTTGGTGCAGGCCGATGGATGGTTCATCCAACACATACAAAACGCCCGTCAGGCCCGAACCAATTTGCGAAGCCAAGCGAATACGTTGGCTTTCGCCGCCCGAAAGGGTTCTTGAAGCGCGTGATAAGGTCAGGTATTCCAAGCCAACATTGACCAAAAAACCAAGACGTTCGTTGATTTCACGAAGAATGCGCCGGGCAATTTCTTCTTGTTGCTTGGTCAGTTTTTTGTGAATGTTCAAAAACCAATCTGCCGCATCATTGATCGGCATGTCGGTGACTTCGGAGGCATTTAAGCCGCCAATTTTAACGGCTAAGGCTTCGGGTTTTAGGCGATGCCCGCCACAAGCCTCGCATTTGGTGACGGTTTGATATTTGCTGAGCTCGTCTCGGACCCAGTTGGAATCGGTCTCCAACCAGCGCCGTTCCATGTTGGGAACAACGCCTTCAAACGGTTTTTCAACTTGGTAATTTTTGCGCCCATCGGCATAGCTCATGATGATGTTTTCATCACCGCTGCCAAACAAGATGATGTCTTGGGTTTTCCGGTCCAGCTCGGCAAATGGGGTTTGCAGGTTAAAACCATAATGTTTGCCAAGGCTGTCCAGCGTTTGCTTGTAATACGGCGAGCTTGATCCGGCCCATGGGGCAATCACGCCTTGGGATAGGGTCAGACGATCATCGGGGATCACCAGTTCTGGATCAAAATACATTTCGGTGCCAAGACCGTCGCAATCGGGGCAAGCGCCAAACGGGTTGTTGAACGAAAATAAACGCGGTTCAATTTCGTCGATGGTAAAACCCGATACGGGACAGGCGAATTTGGCGGAAAACACTGTTATTTTTCCGCTGTCGGCGTCTTCGGTAAAGGCCAATCCGTCCGCCAGCATCAGCGCGGTTTCAAAACTGTCGGCCAAGCGGGCTTGCAAGCCTTCTTTGATGCGAATGCGGTCAACCACCACCTCGATGTTGTGTTTGACTTTTTTGTTCAGCGTTGGCACGTCGTCGATTTCATAGATTTCGCCATCGATTTTGATGCGTTGAAATCCTTTGCGGGCAAGCTCTTGGATTTCTTTTTTGTATTCGCCTTTGCGGCCGCGCACGATGGGCGCCAACAACAGCAATTTTGTGCCGTCTTCCATATCCATCACCCGGTCAACCATTTGGCTGACGGTTTGGCTTTCGATGGGCAGACCCGTGGTTGGGGAATGCGGTACACCGACGCGCGCCCACAACAAACGAATGTAATCATAAATTTCGGTCACCGTGCCGACCGTTGAACGCGGATTGCGGCTGGTGGTTTTTTGTTCAATGGAAATCGCTGGGCTAAGGCCTTCGATGGAATCCACGTCGGGTTTAGACATCAATTCCAAAAATTGCCGGGCATAAGCGGACAAACTTTCCACATAACGGCGCTGGCCTTCGGCATAGATGGTGTCAAACGCCAAAGACGATTTTCCGGACCCGGATAAGCCCGTAATTACAACCAATTTATCGCGCGGGATTTCGACGTCGATGTTTTTTAAATTGTGCTCACGAGCACCACTGACATGGATAACGTTTTTCATATGCTTTGACAGCCTTTGATCTTAAGTTCGGCGAACGCCAAGATGTAGCCCTATGTGGGGCGTGCGTAAAGGGGCTGAAAACATAAAATGCTGGCTTTAGGGGGCCATTTTGCAAATATCACTGGATTTACAAGCCTTAAATGGTGATTATAGGGTTCGGAGTCTCTGGGGGGGCGTCTTTGGGAGTTACGGATTGAATGTCTGATTATAACCTGTCTCGACTGAACTTTTTGATTGTCGACGACAACAAGCACATGTTGGCTTTGGTCAAAGGTATTTTGCACGCGCTTGGCGTTAAAAATGTACTAGAAGCCGTAGACGGTGCCGATGCATTTAAAGAATTGCGTCACTTTCCCGCTGATGTGATTATTTCCGATTGGAATATGTCGCCCTTGGATGGCATGGATTTTGTGCGCATGGTGCGCACCGGCTCCGATAGCCCCAATCCCTTTGTGCCGATCATCATGTTGACGGGCTATACCGAAATGAACCGGGTCACAGAAGCCCGCGACAGTGGTGTGCATGAATTTTTGGCCAAACCCATTTCGGCGAAAAAATTATATGGGCGGATTAAGTCTATTATTGAACACCCGCGTTCGTTTGTGCGGGTGGGTTTGTATTTTGGACCGGATCGTCGGCGCAAAGCAAATCCAAACTATAACGGCTCGGAACGCCGTAAAGAGGGATCTGATAAAATGGTTCCCTTGCCCGGATCGCAAGCCGCCGAAGCCGCTGCTGCTGCTGCCGCGGCTCCAGAACCAGCCGCAACCCCAGCCCCCGCAGATGATGGTGGGGAAGAGGGCGCCATGTCTCAGGATGATATCAACGCTTTGCTGGATATGTAGCAATGCCGGGACCACCGGGTCCTTCCGCAGATTTAAGAACAGGAAATACAATGTCTGATAAAACCAAGGGCGCTGCAAACGCAAAGGCCGAATTTATCACTCCGCCTAAAACCTTACAAAACAAGGTGGACAAGGGGGGGCCGGGTGCTGTTGATCTCGACGCCTTAGCCAAAGCCGAAGCCGTCATCGACAATTTGGCCGGGGATTATTTAGATTGGGTCAGTGAAGACTTTATCCGTTTGGAAGTTGCTTTTGTGACGCTTAAAAGTGGCGAAGAAGACGATAAAAAGAATATCGATGCGATGTTTTCCATCGTTCACGATATGAAGGGCCAAGGCGGCAGTTTTGGGTTTCCTTTGATGACGCAAATCTGTGATCTCTTATCGGGTATTCTTGAAAACGGGGAAAGCTTTGGTGGGCGCGAACATCGGGCGATGCGCGTTTATATTGATGCCATGCGTGTGGTGATCACACATAAACTTAAAGGTGACGGTGGTAAAGAAGGCTCTCAACTGTTGATGGGATTACAGTTGATGCGCCAAAAAGGCTAATACTTTCAAAGTATGAAGCCTTAAGCCTCAGGCGCTGGGGTAGACACCCGTTCGCGCAGGATTTCTAACCAGTCTAAATGATTTTCCAGCTGCTTGATATCGTGCTTAAGCCAATCGATGAGGTAGCCTTCGTCGTGGGCATGAGAAGAACTGAGATCGTCAAGACGGTTCAGCTCGGTTTCAACGCTTTCGATCAACAGATCAACCTGGTGGGCTTGTTCGTCCGGGTTTAAAGTATGGAGAAAGCGGAGTTTCAGCGTGGTGATCAGCTTGTTCACATCGCTGCCTTGGGCGCGAATTCGTGACGTCATCAAGGTGTTCAGAGCCGCTCGTCCTTTGTCGGTCAGGGCCAGCTGGGTATCRTCTTCCATGCCCACGCCATCAACCGGATCAACCAAGCCTTCGTATTTTAAAAGCTCGATAGACGTGCCCATAATGTCCAAAGACGGGCCGGTGATGCGGCTGGTGAAATGGCGGATTTCCGCTGCCAATTGGGAATAGCGCAATGGCTCATCCGCCTGGGCAAGGGTGCCCAGCGCACAGAGCCGAATGGCTTCTTTCGGTGTGAGGGTATTGTCAGCAAACATCCTCTAACTCACCCCTTTAGGCAGCAGCTTTAAGTCCCAAACGTCCCCAAACTTCGACAACGGCTTTCAACAATTCGTCCATGACTTCGTCTGAATGATGGGGGGTGGGAGTAAAGCGCAGGCGTTCCGTACCGCGTTCAACGGTGGGGTAATTGATGGGCTGAACATAGATATTGTGCAGGCGCATCAAATCGTCAGACGCTTGTTTGCACAATATGGCATCGCCAACCATCAACGGGACAATGTGGCTTTGGGAATCCATAACGGGTAAGCCAGCATCGCGAAAACGTTGTTTTAAGGTCGCGGCGCGTTCTTGGTGCTGCGTGCGCAATTCGTTGTGTTCTTTCATATATTCAACATTGGCCCGTGCGGCAGCGGCGACCGCGGGAGGCATGGAACTGGAAAAAATAAAGCCAGAGCCATAACTGCGGACAAAATCACACATGGCTTTTGTGCCCGCGATATATCCGCCGATCACGCCATAGGCCTTGGCTAATGTGCCTTGGATAATGGTGATGCGGTCCATTTGGCCTTCGCGTTCGGCAATGCCGCCCCCGCGTTTGCCATACAGGCCCACCGCATGAACTTCGTCCAAGAATGTCATCGCGCCATATTTGTCGGCCAGATCACAAATTTCTTTGATCGGGCCAATGTCGCCATCCATGGAATAAACGCTTTCGAAAGCGATTAATTTTGGCAAATCTGGGTCAATGGATTTTAAGATGTTTTCCAAGTCTTCCAGATCGTTATGGCGGAAAATGTGCTTTTCCGCACGGGAATGGCGAATGCCTTCGATCATGGAGTTGTGGTTTTTGCTGTCCGATACAATCACGCAACCGGGGATCAGCGAGGCCACCGTGGACAACGTGGTCAGGTTGGCAATCCACCCCGATTGAAACAACAATGCACTTTCTTTTTGGTGAAGATCGGCCAGCGAGTCTTCCAGCAAAATGTGTTCGTGCATGGTGCCGGAAATGTTCCGGGTGCCGCCCGCGCCCACGCCATAGCTTGCCGCGGTATCGCTCATGGCTTTGATGGCAGCTGGGTTTTGGCCCATGCCCATATAGTCATTTGAACACCAAACGGTGATCTCTTTGACTTCGCCACTGTCGGAATGAACAAAGGCTTTGGGAAACTTTCCCGCTTGGCGTTCAATGTCGGCAAAGACCCGATAACGGCCTTCGGCTTTGAGTTCTGCGATCTTATCAGCAAAAAATTGCTCGTAGTTCATGTAGTCCTCCGCAAGGGCAACACCGTATAAGCCATTGTAAAAAAATGAATTTGCATTTTACGGTGCAGGAATTGTTTTTGTATTACCAACATCTTAGCCCAATCTGATGATTTGGCGCAATATTTGGCATCAACTGATGTTCTTTTTATGGCAAAAATATCTCTTTTTTCATCCTAGGCCTTAATGTGCCCATCGATTTTCAACTCTTCGTAAGTGTCGTCCAGTGCAGCCTTGGTTCTGGACCACATATCGTTGATTTGAATATCGTTAATGATCAGCGGCGGAGAGAACGCAATCGCGTCGCCCATGTTGCGGCCGATCATCTTGTGTTCAAGCATGTGTTTGATGACTTTTGCGCCAACGCCAAGTTCTGAGGCAAAGCTTTGCTTGGTCGCTTTATCTTTGACCAATTCAAGCGCCCCCACCAAGCCCACGCCGCGCACTTCACCAACCAAGGGATGAGCCTTGAAGGCGGCCAGTCCGTTTTGAAAAGCAGGGGTAACGCCTTGCACATGACCGACGATGTTGCGATCTTCGTAAATCTTCAACGTTTCCAAGGCCACCGCACAAGCCACCGGATGTCCGCCATAGGTAAAACCATGACCAAAGATACCTTGGTTGTCGCTTTCCTTGGCGATGTCGGCAAAGATATCTTCGGACACCATCAGCGCCGAAATCGGCAGATAGGCCGATGACAAGGCCTTGGCTACAGTGATCATGTCGGGCTTTAAGTCATAGGTCTGGCTACCCCACAAATTGCCTGTACGGCCAAATCCACAAATGATCTCATCGGCGATAAACAGCACGTCGTATTTTTTCAGCACAGCCTGAATTTTCGCAAAGTAAGTTTTTGGCGGGACCAATACACCGCCGGCTCCCATCACGGGTTCGGCGATAAAGGCGGCCACGGTATCGGGGCCTTCGTCTAAGATCAGCTGTTCTAAGTCATCGGCCAAACGGGTGGCGAAATCTTGTTCGCTTTCGCCGGGTTTGGCAAAACGGTAATGATGTGGGCATCCGGTCCGCAACACCCGGTCAATCGGCAAATCAAAGGCGTTGTGCAGGGCGGAAAGGCCCGTCAGGCTGGCGGCGGCAATGGTGGTGCCGTGATAAGCCTTTTCCCGCGCAATAATTTTCTTTTTGTTGGGCCGCCCGCGAGCGTTGTTCACATACCACACCAGTTTTAGGGCGGTATCGACGGCTTCTGATCCTGAATTGGCAAAAAATACCTTAGACATTTTGGGACCATCCGCCGGGGCAGGGGCCAATGACAACAAACGTTCGCCAAGCTCTGCGGTGACATCGGGGACTTTGCCGTTAAACGAATGATAAAAAGGCAGGCGTTCCATAGCTTTGGTCGCGGCCTTGACCAAGCGGGGCTCATCCCAACCCAAAGACGTGCACCAAAGCCCCGCCATGGATTCTAAATATTCGGTTCCGTCTTCATCAAATACAGATATGCCCTTGCCATGGGTGATCACCATGGGACCTGTGCTTTGGTGGGCTTGCAAGTTGGTGTACGGGTGGATCAGGCTGTCTGTATCGCGTTCAGATATGGATTTTTGCGTTGAATGTGTCATGCGTTATTAATGACACGCGCGGCGGGCAAGGTGAAGGTAAAGGTTGAACCTTCGCCCAATTCGCTTTCAATATCAAATGTACCGTCGTGCAACGTGATAAATGATTTAACCAAATACAGCCCCAATCCACTGCCTTCATGTTCGCGGCTGAAAATATCGCCGATTTGTTCAAATGGTTTTAAGATATTGTCGTGTTGATCCGGGGCGATGCCGATGCCCGTATCAATCACTTGTATGGTGATGCCTTGATCTGTATTGCTAAACGCTTTCAGTTCGATCTGTCCACCTTTCAAAGTGAACTTAACGGCGTTGGTGAGCAGGTTCAATATAATCTGCTTAATGCGGATTTCATCCCCTTGTACGTGCGGGAGCTGTTCGGCAATATTGGCGTTTAACGTTAATTTTCGATGCTCGGCGTGGTCTTGCACCATGGTGATGCACGTCAAACAAAGGCTGTGCAGGTCGATGGCATGTTCGCGAATTTCAATGGTGCCAATTTCAATGCGGGAAATGTCCAAAATGTCATTGATGACGCCCAGCAAATGATTCCCTGAATCGTGAATGTCGGCGCTGTAGCCCAAATATTGAGAATTGCCCAACGGGCCAAACATTTGGGATTTAAGAATTTCAGAAAAGCCAATAATTGCATTTAAGGGGGTGCGCAATTCGTGGCTCATATTCGCCAAGAACTGGGTTTTAGCATGGTTGGCAAGCTCGGCCTTTTCCTTGGCGATGAGAAGTTCCGCCATGGTTTCTTTTTGTTCGGTGATGTCTTCTTTAATGCCCAAATAGTGGGTGGTTTCACCGGCTTCGTTCTTAATCGGAGAAATCGAGGCATATTCCCAAAAGAGGGAGCCATCTTTATGCTTGTTTTGAAACTCGCCATACCATTCGTTGCCCGCCAGAATGGTTTTCCAAAGATCTTCGTAATCTTTGGCGGGCCGATTTCCGGATTTGACGATGCTGGGCTTTAGCCCGATGGCTTCTTCGGCACTATAGCCCGTTTTTTCGGTAAATTTTGGGTTTACGTATTCAATGATTCCGTTTAGATCGGTGATGATGACGCTGGCGGGGCTTTGTTCAACGGCGCGCGAAAGGTTGCGCATTTGGGCCTCTGCCCGTTTGTTGTCGGTGATGTCCACGCGCACACASGCSGTRCCRCCATCSCCCATGGGGCTGTCGCTGGCCAACATCCACGTATTGTYGGCGCCTTTGATTGTATARGACTGGTTGGGCATTTKSGYCGTRTTTTGRTCRATTGTWTYATAATCKACATAKGTTCCCGATGYGGAACAGGCCTTGAAAAAAGASYCTAAAGAAATRCCMGTKTGCAAAWWWTCWCCRCAKTTTTCATGCAGYTTTTCAAAGGTTTTATTCCAAAATTGCAACTTTCCGTCGTTGCCAAAAAAAGCAAAGCCTTCATTAATGCTTTCGACCGCATCTTTAAATTGTTGGGATGAACGTTGCGCCATATTGCGGGCCGCGTTGAGGTACTGCAAAGTGATGCCTAAACCTAAAAACAGCAATAACGACAACGTCAAAAGCACCAAGCGATATTTGTTTGCTGTTTTGATCCGATTAAAAGCAAAATTAGAGTGGGCCACAAAAATGCGTTCAATGAGTTCCCGGGTTTGCAGTTCCGTAAGGCTGTCAAACAGGGTGATGGTATTCATATTTGCCGTCATGTTTGTATTGGCATGAAGGAGAAGCCGTTCGATATTTTTTTGAGCTGTAACTGTTAATTCGGAATCGTTTTTTAAAGCATTCAGCCGGGCGACCGACAGGTAATATTTTTTGATATTTTGGGGGCTGGGGTTAAGGTTTTGCGAGAGCAAGGTCGCGAGCATGGAATGAAGCTCGTGATCGAGCATATTGTGCGTGTGAGAGGTGATCCTCTGGATTTCCGTGGGAATAAAGTTAAGGGTATTGCGGACGATCGCCATGGAGGACTTTATGTTTTCGATAAAGTCTATTTTTTCTTTCATTAACCGACTGTAATCGTCAATCAATTGGTCCATATTCGGGTTGATATTGCCGTAAATTCCGCCCTCAGGGTCTTTAAGCCGTGAGGTTAGAGTATTAATGCGAACAACCAAACCGACCATGTTGTCATAATGATTTAACTGTAAAGAGGTGATTTTCAACGCCTCTTCTTCCAGCAAGGTGTCGAGCTGTTTCAGACGTAAAATGTCTTGAGCTTCTGCGGTGTGACGGTCTAAGTCCATAATTTGTGTTTGGAAAAAGAAGACCACCATCAGCAAAGCCGTCGCTGCCAAAAGGACATATTGTAAAGATTTTGAAAAAGTACTCTTCACGGGCTAAACCTTTTGTATTGGCCTGCTAAGGATTCCAAAAAAGCGATRATCGGAATCAGATCTTGTTCCGGCAGGTCTCGGCCCAGTTGAAATCTGGCCATGATATTTACGGCTTCTTTTAAGGTTTTAGCGCTGCCGTCATGAAAGTACGGGGCCGTATGAACAACCATGCGCAGGCTGGGCACCTTAAAGACGTAGCGATCACGTTCATGGCCCGTGACGTCGTATCGGCCCTGATCGGCGGCATTTTCATTCCCGCGTTCTTTAAAATAATCGTCCATGATGCCCATGGTTTGATACATATTCCCGCCCACATTGGCCCCTTGATGACAGGAAATGCAGCCGTAAGATTCAAACAGTTCATAGCCGTGTTTGGCGATATCGGAAATGGCATTTTTGTCGCCGCGCAAAAAATTGTCGAACGGGGCGTTATAGGTCACCAATGTGCGTTCAAACATTGCCAGCGCATTCACAATGTTCTCGCCTGTGATGCCATCGTCATAAATCTCTTTAAATTGAGCGTCTAAGTCTCTGTCTTGGCTGAGTTTGGTGACCACGTCTAACCAGTTCGAACCCATTTCGGATGGATTGTGCACGGGGCCAGCGGCTTGTTCTTCCAAGGTGGCCGCCCGACCATTCCAAAATTGGGAAATGTTAAAGACACTGTTGAAAACGGTGGGGGTATTGATGGGGCCTTCGGCACCGTTAATGCCGATTGCTTTTTTTAGCCCGTCTGCCCCGCCTTTGTCGATGTCATGGCAACTGGCACAAGTGATTGAATTGTCGCCGGACAAACGCACATCAAAAAATAACGCTTCGCCCAACAGCACTTTGCCGGGGTGGATGTTATTGACTTGGTGCAAGGGGAATAAGGATCGGCCACGCAAAGATGTATCGCTGGCATACGTTATGGACGCGACCGAACTCACGATCAAAGCCAGGCCAGCAAACAAGATCGGCAAACGTATAGGGAGGTGTCGAAGATGCGTCAGCGTCATTTTGATGTTCACAAGTGCTTCTCGCCAACGCGATCAAAGTTTTCAGATGATTATACACATGAATAATACAGTGTTCATGAGGGGTATCATAGAAAAATAATCAATTTTAATTAGAACAAAGACAAGTAAACAAGCAAATACAGCCCCACTTTGGAAAAAGTGGGGCTGTATTTCTGTTCGTAACTATAAAAATGAACAGAGTGGGGAAGTTTTAGTTCACAGGAACGTGGCGTCCTGTTGTTTTGTCGATTTCGATTGTACGGACCAATGAGTTGTCGACGGTGACAATTTGTGCGGTGATTGTATCGTCCGTTTCGGTGACACTGCCAACTTTCAGACGGTCATTGCCGCGTTGTTCAAGACGTTGGGTCAGGTTTTTTGTGACATCTTCAATGGTCAGGGGGGTATCCAATGACTGAGCACCATTTTGGCAGTCACCAAAGCCATTGCCTTGCATGAAGCCGGGGCCACCTTGGCCGTTCATCATGCCTTGACCGTATCCATGGCCTTGACCTGGGCCTTGACCATTCATCATGCCGTAGCCTCCACCATTCATGAAGCCTTGACCAAATCCACCCCCCCCTTTGGGGCCGTGGGCGAAGGATGCGGTTGCGATCAAGGCGCTGAGACCAACGACTGCGGCGGAAAGGATGAGGGTGTTGCGTTTCATAATAATCTCCATTTGGTTAGGGCTAGGTCCGGGGAGGTCCTTAGCCTCGTTTTGATGTATATATTTAAGCACCCCTGTGTAACGCGGATGTGTCTGTAAACAGGCTAAAGTGTAACGCTGTGTAACAGGGCGCGTGGCCGTAACAATTGGTTACCAAGTTCTCCTAACCAAACGATAAAGAGCGCTCTATACTCTTTCTTATGGAACGCACAGAACACATTTTAGTCGTTGACGACGATGCAGAAATTCGCAGCCTGTTGGCCCGCTTTTTGACGGATCGGGGGTTGCGTGTCAGCACCGCCGGAAATGGTCGGGAAATGTTGGCCGAATTGGAAACCAGTTCAATTGATCTGATTGTCTTGGACGTCATGATGCCGGGCGAAGACGGTTTGACCCTGACCCGGAATCTCCGTGCCAACAAATCAAATGTGTCAATCATTATGCTGACCGCCATGGGCGAAGACATGGACCGTATCATTGGTTTGGAAATGGGCGCCGACGATTATCTTGCCAAACCCTTTAACCCCCGTGAACTGTTGGCGCGCATCAAAGCGGTGTTGCGACGCGCCGGGGAACAGGCTCCTCAAAATGCGACTGACGTGGTGACATTTGCGGGGTGGAGTTTTGACTTAAATACCCGGACTTTAACCAATGCACAGGGTGAAAATTGTGAACTCAGCAGCGGGGAGTTTGAACTTCTGCACGTTTTTGTCACTCATTCTGGGCGTGTGCTTAATCGTGATCAGTTATTGGATATGGCGCGCGGTCGGGATGCTCAACCGTTTGACCGCGCGRTYGAYGTRCARGTYASSCGCCTGCGCAAAAAAATTGAACCCAATGCAAAAATACCAACTTTGATCAAAACCGTACGCGGTGGGGGCTATATGTTTACCCCCAAAGTCGAAACAGGAGGCTCTTCATGAGACTCTGGCCGCAAACCATATTGGGACGAACCCTTGGCGTGCTGTTGATGGGCTTTTTGGTCGTCGGCGGCATTATGGCGTCGCAAATGTACGGCGAACGCCAAGCCCTGTTGTCCAATATCGGGGGGTGGCATGTGGTGTCCCGCATTGTTGGAGTCACGCAATCTTTAAATGAAATGGACGCCGCGGATCGCCCGGGGGCTTTGTCTTCGTTTCAAGGCCCTGTGTTTCGTGTGTCGCTTTCCCCGCAAAGTCAAATCCCCGCCAAAACCTTGGATTGGGAAGGACATTTGGTGAAAGAAGCCCTGCAAAGCCAGCTGGAAAATATTGCTGACGATGGCTTTCGCATGGGCCAAGCGTTTGTTGAGAGACGTCGATACCTTTCAGATATGATGACGCGTATGCACGGCAATGAGGGAGGTGGCCCCCGGCGCATGATGGTGATTTCGTTGAGGCTTTCCGATGGCTGGTGGCTCAACTTTGCAACGCCTCCACCACCGTTGCAAGCGGCGGTGCATTCGCGAATTTTCTGGCCGGGCGCTTTGTTATTGGTGGTCGTTGTTGTGGTGAGCATATGGGCGGTCAGGCGTGCGACCCAACCCTTAAGCCTTTTTGCCCAAGCCGCAGAACGCTTAGGTTTGGACTTTAATGCGCCAAAACTGGATGAATGCGGCCCCCGTGAAGTGCTCCGTGCTGCCAAGGCTTTTAATCAAATGCAAGACAGGTTACAGGCCTTTGTGAAAGACCGCACCCACATGTTGGCGGCGATTTCCCATGACCTGCGCACGCCCATCACGCGGCTAAAACTGCGCGCTGAATTTATCGAAGATGACGAGCAACGCACCAAAATGCTCAGCGACTTGGACGAAATGGAATACATGATCAGCAGCACCTTAAAATTTGCCCGTGATGATGCGGCGAATGAGCCAGCCGAACATTTGGATATGGCCCAGTTGGTCAAAGGCTTGACCGAAAACCTAGACGTCACGTGCCGTTTGCCAGATACATTGGCCTTTGTCGGTCGTCCGTTGGGCCTGAAACGTCTGGTCGGGAACTTGCTGGGTAATGCCCAAAACTTTGGCACGAAAGTCGAAATTGAATTGTCTGAAAAAGATGGGTGTGTCGAACTGGTGGTCTTAGATGATGGTCCCGGCATTCCAGACGACATGATGGACCGGGTGTTCGAACCGTTCGTGCGGGTCGAAAATTCGCGGTCCCGCGCGACCGGCGGCACAGGGCTTGGCCTTGTCGCCGTGAAAATGGTTGCCCAAGCTCACGGCGGAACGGTGGAATTATCTAACCGGGAAAGCGGTGGGTTAAAAGCGCGAGTGACATTGCCGCTGAGTTAAGCGCCTTTGCCGCCGTGGGCTTTCGACCAAGCAATTGGATCGGCCAAGAAATCTTTGACGCCCTGAATGGCTTCGGGAGAAAAGGATTGGCGTTCTTCGGCGACTTCCAAGACATCTTGCCATGTGGCCAAGTAGTGCATTTTAATGCCTTCTTTGTCCAAGGTTTCCAAGGCCCCCGGAAAGACACCATAAAAGAACACAACAAACACGTCCGACACCGTGGCCCCGGCTTTGCGCAGAGCTTCGACAAAGGTGATTTTTGAGCCGCCATCGGTGGTCAAGTCTTCGACCAAAAGCACGTGTTGGCCTTCGGGCATGTGGCCTTCGATTTGCGCGTTGCGCCCAAAGCCTTTGGGTTTTTTGCGTACGTACAGCATGGATTTGTTCATGGCGTGAGCCAACCAAGCGGAATACGGAATGCCCGCCGTTTCGCCACCGGCCAAGGCATCCATAGCATCGACATCAGCGTCGCGTTCCAAGGTTTCCACCGCCATTTCCATCATCCGCGTGCGCTCAGCGGGAAAAGAGATCAGCTTGCGGCAATCGATGTAAACGGGGCTCGCCCATCCGGCGGTCAGCATATACGGCTCTTCGGGGCGGAAATTAACGGCTTCGATATCAAGAAGAATTTTAGCGGCTTCAAGTCCAGCTGGATTGCGCTTTACGCTCACGGAAGATCTCCAAAAATAAGGGGGGATGTTTTAATTTAATTAATTTTGTCGGGGCGATGGACATAGCCCTTCGCCGTTTGTTCATTAAAATAGTCGATAACGTCCGGATGATCAATGGGAACACCTTCGAAATCGGGTTCCAGATTTTGTTCCGAGACATAAGTACGGTCGGCCGTGCCATCGACCAAAACGTGATACCACGGGCGGGTATTGGTTTGGCTGTTGCGGTGGGCAGGGCGACGTTCCGGAGCATTCAGTTCACTGCCAACGCGAAACTCAGGATCGACATCAATAATCACGCCCCGATAATCAAACAGGGTGTGGTGGATGACTTGTCCAACGTTGTATTTTGCCGTATCGGTAGGCATGGCGGAGCGGCTCCTTAAATATTCTTACTCTAAGCTTCTCGCGATTCTGAAATTTGGTCAACCTTTGCCTTGTTGCATGTCATATTTAGAATCATTTTTTGAGTTTAAGTGGTATACCAACAGGTATTAAATCTGATTGAACGGTGGGAGCATACAGGAACATATGACGCCTTTTTTTGAAAATGCAAATGTATGGCTATTGATTGACGATCGGGCGGGCAACAAAGCTCAAGTCATGGGCGTTGCTCAAGCATTGGGGGGGGCATGCACCGTAAAAACCATTGCTTATAATACCTTGGCCCGTCTGCCGAACTTGATGTTGGGCACTTCGTTTAAAACATTAGATACCCTCAGTCGCAAAGATTTGGTTGAGCCATGGCCCGATTTGGTCATTGCCGCCGGACGGCGCACCGCGCCCATTGCTCAACACATTAAAAAAATGTCGGGGGGCAAAACCAAACTGGTGCAAATCATGTATCCGGGCGGGCGAGGGGAAGACGATTTTTGCTTGATTGCTGTGCCACGCCATGACGGTTTGGACAAAGCTTCCAATCGATTTGAAATCATCGGTGCCCCGCACGGCGTAACGGCTGATGTTTTGGAGGATGCCCGCAAGGTCTGGGCTGAAAAATTTGCCCATCTTCCCTCACCACACATCGCCCTGATCGTCGGCGGCAGCACCAAAAACAGAACCTTCACGCCCACCATGGCTCGGGATTTAGGCACCCAAGCGCGAAAACTTGCCAAAGACATGGGCGGTTCGTTGTTGGTCACCACGTCCAGACGATCCACAGTTGAGGCGACAAAGGCTTTGATCGAAGCCCTCGGCGATACGCCTACAAATATCTTTAAATGGGGGGATACGGGGGAAAATCCTTATTTTGGTTATCTGGCTTTAGCGTCTTATACGATTGTCACAGGCGACAGCGTATCGATGTGTTGCGAGGCCGCGGCGACCAACGCCCCGCTCTACATTTTTGCACCCAAAGATTTAATCACAGACAAACACGCGCGCCTTCACCAAACGCTTTATGAACAAGGTTACGCAAAACCTTTGAACGGGAATGTGGCGTTTGAAAAATGGACCCATCCTCCCTTAAATGCGGCCCAAGACATTGCCATAGAAATCAAAAGACGAATGAACGATTAATCTGATTTGAATCAATGGCGAGATTTAGCCGCGCAAGCCGAGCTATTTAATCTCTCCATTTCACACGACCTAGGTGAAAAAGAGTGTCGTTGAGGTCATTGGTGAAATCAATTTACTCTGACCCCATTGATTTTGTTGTCAGGTTAAGAAATAGGCTTGGCGATAAGTAGAGTTTAATTTGCGAACTTTATAGCTTTGCCTTCCATGAAACAACGTACAGATTTTCCCTTTACTGAACCTGCACCCGTGCCGATCACGTTTAAGCCCAGCCATTGCCCTTCACAGGTATCACCATTTTTGAAACCGAAAATCCCGTGTCCAGAAGGAATGTCATTTTTAATATTTCCTGCAAAATACGATCCACTTGACCAATCTATGCGACCTTGACCTTGCAATGTCCCTTTGATGAAATTGCCTTCATACTTTGTACCATCGGGGAAGGTTAAGATGCCATATCCGTTGGAATATCCCGCTTCAAATTCACCTTCATAACGGCGGCCATCGGAAAATTTCTTTACACCAATCCCGTGTTCCCACTTATTCTTAAAAGATCCGCTGTAACGTGTGCCATCTGCATATATGAATGTGCCTTGTCCATGAAATTCACCGTTCTTGAACTCACCTTCATAGCCGCCATCTTTGCCTAAATCCATCTTACCAAGGCCGTGAAAAATACCATTTTTGAATGATCCATCATAACGGAGATGTATGGTTTTATTATTTCGGATCATATCGCCTTCAAAGGTGCCTTTCCCGTTTAAAACGCTATCCTTAAATTGCCCTTCGAAATGCCCCGTTCGGGGGCCTTCTTTATGGTTGATGGTGCCGTCAAGTCGCCCATAACCTTGCAGTTTTCCATGTATGAAATTACCTTCAAGATATACAGATGCATCCTTTAATATGCCTTGCCCATGCACATAACCGTTCCGACATGAGCCTGACCAAGTCGGAACTTCGAGTTCGTGATTAGTGTTTTTATAATCCGGAAACCAATATTTACAGTCGGTGATGTTCTTTATAGGAGCCCATGAACTTGTCATGTCTTCGGCGATTGCTGGCAGATTAACAAATGCGAGCAACATGAAAATCGCAACAAATTGAGAAAACGCATAACGATTTCCATACATCGGCATTTCCTTATCAAATAAACAGAAACAATAGGCGAGCACTTTATGCTATAGAATTAGCCAGAAGTTGCAATCCCAAAATGCATATAAATGCTCGCCTTTGTCATTGTATCACATGACTTATTTGCTTCTTTTTTTTGGTTTTTTGAATTGTGTATTAAGGTAGTCTTTTTTAATTTTATCAGAGGCAATCTTAGCAGGGATAGAGAGAAGACCTCCAGCTAATCCCGCTTGCTTCGGAAGCATGCCGCCGCCGCCGCCTAAAACACCTAAGCCGACAATCTGTGCAGGAGCGACTAAGGCTTGCTTTGCTGTCATGGTGTTCTTCTTAGGATTTGTAGCTCTATCATAGACATCAAAACCAAAATCCCATCCCCATTCTAGTCCTTGACGTAAAAGACTAGGGTTTTGGGGGTCACTTGACATATATCGTTTACCCTCTGCCATTTGAATGGGCTCACCAATCATGTTTCTCTTTTCTCTCCACTGTTCAATTGAATCTTCTTTCATCAACTCAGAAAGGGTTGGTCCATCAGGCTTGATGACGCCGTCAACTTTTAGTCCAGCTAGCTCCTGAAACTTTTTGGTATCACGTAATGTTTCTGGGCTGATATATCCTGTTGCATTTTTCGAGTCCATTACGCCATATTTAACCAATGCATTTTGGACTTTTGCAACGTCTTCAGGATTGTTTTTACCGTGTTGTCCAATTGAACCTGAAATATTTTTGTTAGACTCCTGAATAGTTTTTTGGGCTTGCGTCTCTAGAACATCCTGACCACTGCCACCGTGAAGCATGTTTTGACCATTTCCCCCACTTAATACAGACTTCCCCCCCACATCAAAGCCGCTCTTCCGCATATTCGTAATAATGTCTTTGGCTTTCCCGGGGTCTTTGTCATGGACTTTGCCGAGGAAGTTTTCGAACTCTGCTTTGGCTTTCGGGGTTCCCGTGGCGTAGGCGCCTTTGTGGTATTTCAGCGGGCCTTCAAGGTTCTTGGTTTTAACAATACCGTCCGCTTCACGACCGATAGCGGCATCGTCTTCGTCAGAGAATTTGTACGCAGGTGTTGCCGTTCTGGGCTGAGATGCGGGCGCTTGTGCGGAACGTGTTGGTGAAGCCGTACCCAGAAGTTTTGCTGCTTGCGGCGTTCCTTGCTGAGCCAGCATGTTTTGTCGTCCAGCCTTCGCCTTGGCAACCATGTCGTTGTAAATTGCTTGCTGAGAAGTTGGCATTTTGGCTTTCTGTTCAGCAATACGAGTAGCGTTCATGTTCTTAGTCGTGGCTTCAATTTTCTGGTTCAGCGTAAGCGGGGCCTTTTTTGGGGCTTGCACGGATTTAGCCGCGAGGTCACTTTGCTGATTCAGAACCTTAACATTTCTGACCTGTTGGGCCGCACCAACGTGGGTTTGACCGGGTTTGGGATTGAGGTCAATTTTTGGTGTGGATTTGGGCAAGGATGCTTCGGATGGCTTGAGATTGTCCATAACACCACCAAAGTTGCTGGTTTCAGGAATTTTGATGGGGGTTAAGGTGTCACCTAGGCCTTTGCCAAGCCCTGCATCCAAAGGTGTTGTCAGGCCTTCGCTCATTTTATCCAAACCTGAGTTTTGCATGGTATCGCCAAGACTGTCGGACCCAAAGGTATTGGAAAAACTATCCCCAAAACTGCTCATGCTGTCACYGRAMRMAYWRWMRCYAKCSMYTWGRCTGGTGMCGWTKSMMMTGAMGCYGYCMMKTWWRYCGCYAAAGMMATCSCCGAAGAARACGCCCTAGCGCGCTTTCGGAAACATCGTTTCCAGGGGCTATTCRGGKARTCCSGTTTCGGGATTGATGSWYCCACCGTCCGTGACRTCRTGCAAMAGCTGRGCCTCGGCGGGRCTGATRTGGGCCAAGATGGTGTCGCCGTTTCGACCTTTGGATTGCAGTTTCTGGGCTTGMKCYTTRATSGCKGTTTCCGTTTCACCYTCRGGTTTCATSACGCCATCGACTTTYAGGCCTTGGGATTTTTGAAASYCCCGAATGGCGTCAAACATGGCCYGRTCRGGGAACTGACTGATGCCCCATTCGGGCGGAATGTAATGGCCTTGGTTGCGTAGGAAGATTTTAGTCGCCATGACGTCTTCGGCGTTGGCGGCTGAGTTATCCGATAAGGTCCTATTGAGGTGTTTCATTTGGGTCTCCTGTTAAAGGCGCACGCAAAAAAACCGGCTCTCTGAGAGAACCGGGCATAAGATGCATACTGAAATAAAAAAACCGCCCTTGAATAAAGAGCGGCCGGGTGAAATTGACGAAGACGCAGAAATGGCCTTTCGTCACTTCCTATACAGCATAAAAATTCYCATCTGTCAAGAAATAYTTCCTATCGCACGGTGCTCGTCGAAGTAATTGGGCCGTTATATTGAGGGTGAGTTCTGGATATATTTGAAATGGTCCTACATAACCATTTGACCGGGCCGGGGTGCGGCTTTACAAGTGTTTTATGTTAACAAAAATTATCTTTACCATCGTGATTGCGTACCTTGGCTGGCGGGTGTTTTCCGTGATTAAACGGCTTCAGGATCAACGTCAAAAACAGGCTGAAAAAGAGTTGCGTTCAGGCGAGGCCAAACGTTCGGGCGTCGAAGACATGGTCGAATGCTCCACTTGCCACACCTATGTCCAGCGTGGATCGAAAGCATGTGGCAAAGATAACTGTCCTTTTTGATTTAAAATCAAGTGTTTAGAGTTTTTTCAATGTCCACTTCACGTCCCGCACCAAACCCTGAAACCTGCTTTCAGAACCTCATTTTAAAGCTCCAGGGCTTTTGGGCRTCCCAAGGCTGCRTCTTGTTGCAGCCCCAGGACCAAGAAGTCGGCGCGGGCACATTTCACCCGGCGACGACATTGCGCACGCTGGGGCCAAAACCGTGGAAAGCGGCTTATGTGCAACCGACCCGGCGACCAACGGACGGACGGTACGGTGAAAACCCCAACCGTTTGCAACATTATTATCAATTTCAGGCGGTCCTMAAACCGTCCCCGCCCAATTCGCAAGAGCTGTATTTGCAAAGCTTAGAAGCCTTGGGCATTGATGCGGCCAAACATGACATACGTTTTGTCGAAGACGATTGGGAAAGCCCCACATTGGGCGCTTGGGGATTGGGCTGGGAAGTCTGGTGCGATGGCATGGAAGTTTCTCAATTCACCTATTTTCAACAAGTCGGCGGTATCGAATGCAACCCTGTAGCGTTGGAATTAACCTACGGTTTGGAACGTTTAGCCATGTACATTCAGGGCGTCGAAAATGTCTATGACCTAGATTGGAACGGCCTGCCTGACGATGACGGTGGTGTGCGCTATGGCGATGTGTTCTTGCGCAACGAACAAGAACAATCGGCTTTTAACTTTGAACATGGCAACGCCGACAAACTGGTCCGTCAATTCAAAGATGCCGAAGAAAACTGTCAGGCGCTTTTGGACTTGGACAAGCCCTTGGCGCTTCCCGCTTACGAACAATGCATTCGCGCCAGCCATTTGTTTAATTTGCTGGACGCGCTCGGCGTGATTTCCGTCACCGAACGTCAAGCTTATATCGGACGGGTGAGAAAGCTGTCGTCTGGATGTTGTGAAGCCTGGTTGTCTGGTGAAGAGGGAGCAAAATAATGGCTGAGGTACTGCTTGAACTTTTCAGTGAAGAAATTCCCGCCCGCATGCAAGCGCGCGCGGCGGCTGACCTTAAACGCTTGGTCGAAGACGGTTTGAAAAAAGCGGGCTTAAGCTGGGACACGTCTGCGGCTTATGTCACGCCCCGGCGGTTGTGCTTGGTCATTGACGGCTTGCCGGAAAAACAACCGGACGTTCGCGATGAAAGAAAAGGCCCGCAAACCAGCGCTCCGGAACAAGCCCTGAAAGGCTTCTTAGGATCGCTTGGTGGCATGAGTATTGACGATTGCGAACAGCGCGAAATCAAGGGCAAGACGTTCTATTTTGCGGTGATCGAAAAGAAAGGCCTGCCCACCACCGATGTTTTGACAAACATTTTAGAAGCCGCCTTTGATGGACTGCCATGGCCGAAATCCATGCGCTGGGGCAACGGCATCAAACGTTGGGTGCGGCCTTTGCACAACATTTTGGCTGTGTTTAACGGCGAAGTCGTGAATGTGGCTTATGAAAATGTCAAAGCCAATGGGCAAACCTTTGGCCACCGTTTTTTAAATCCTGAGGCGATTACGGTTTCCAATTTTGCCGATTACAAAGCGAAACTCCACGATGCGCATGTGATGTTAGATCCTGCGGATCGTCGGGCGTCCATACTTGAACAATCTGAAAAGTTAGCGGCGGATGCTGGGTTGACCGTGAAGACCGATGAAGGTTTGCTGAGCGAAGTCACCGGGCTGGTCGAATGGCCCGTTGTGCTGCTGGGCAACATCGACGAAAGCTTTATGGACTTGCCGCCCGAAGTTTTGACGGACACCATGAAGGTCCATCAAAAATATTTCTCGTTATTGAAAGCGGATGGGAGCTTGGCCCCGAACTTTATGACCGTCGCAAACCAAGTGGCGACCGATGGCGGCACGGCGATTACGTTGGGCAACGAACGGGTTCTGCGCGCGCGGTTGTCGGATGCAAAATTCTTTTGGGATCAAGACCGCAAGGTCACATTGGCGAGCCGTGGTGAAAAACTAAAAGACATCGTGTTCCATGCCAAGCTGGGCACGGTTGCCGATAAAGTCAAACGCATGCAAACCCTTGCGGGGTACTTGGCTGAATTTACCGGGGCCGATAAGGCTCAGGCTGAAAAAGCGGCCGCGTTGTGCAAATGCGATTTGGTCACGGGCATGGTCACGGAAATTCCCGAAGTCCAAGGTGTCATCGGACAGTATTACGCCCTGAATGACGGCGAAGCTCCTGAAGTCGCGACTGCGATTGCCGAACATTATTCTCCCGTTGGGCCGAATGATACTTGCCCCACGGCTCCGGTTTCTGTCACCGTATCTATGGCGGATAAAATCGATACGCTGGTGGGCTTTTGGACCATCGATGAAAAACCCACCGGATCAAAAGACCCGTTTGCTTTGCGCCGTGCGGCTTTGGGTGTGATCCGTTTGATTATTGAAAACAAATTACGTGTAGGACTTTTGCACGTGTTTGCCAAAACCGATGGGGAAGACATTGCGGATGATCTGTTGGCGTTTTTCGCGGACCGTCTAAAAGTTCACTTAAAATCCAAAGGCGTGCGTCATGATTTGATTGATGCTGTTTTTGCGATTGGTGGGGAAGACGATTTGGTGCGTCTGTTGGCACGGGTTGAAGCTTTGTCGGCATTTATGGGTTCAGACGATGGCGAAAACCTTTTGGCGGCCCATAAACGCGCCGCGAACATCTTGCGCATCGAACAAAAGAAAGACGGCGTTTCCTATTCGGGCACGGCGGATGAAGCCTTATTTGAACAGGATGAAGAGCGCGTTTTGTTTGAAGCCCTCGCCAATGCCGGCGGGGAAGGCCAAGCTTTGGCTCAGGCGGAAGAATTTGAACCCGCCATGGCAACCTTGGCAAAATTGCGCGCACCACTGGACAACTTCTTTGATGGGGTTATGGTGAATGTGGATGATAAAAAAGTGCGCAATAACCGTTTGTTGCTCCTCTCTCAAATACTAACGGTTATGGGCGAAATCGCTGACTTTTCTAAGATTGAGGGCTAAATGGCAGATAAATGGACCTACGCATTCGGGAACGGGCAGGCCGAAGGAAATCGCTCGATGCTCGACTTGCTGGGAGGCAAGGGGGCTAATCTTCATGAAATGTCATCGATTGGCCTGAACGTCCCTCCGGGTTTTACGCTGACCACCGAAATCTGTTCTCATTTTATTCAAACCAAGGGTGAATACCCAGAGGCTTTGGTCGCCGAGGTTACAGAGGCGATCCAGAAATTGGAAACCATCATTGATGCCAAATTTGGCGGCGGTAATGGCGATCAAGTGTTGTTGTTGTCTGTGCGTTCTGGGGCCAGGGCTTCTATGCCCGGCATGATGGATACGGTTTTGAATTTGGGCCTGAATGCCGAAACGGTGGAAAGCCTGGCGCGCGCCACGGGTGATGAACGCTTTGCCTATGACAGCTATCGGCGTTTTGTTCAGATGTTTGGTGATGTGGTTTTGGGCGTCGAACATTATCATTTCGAAGATGTCTTAGAAGAGTATAAATTTGACCATGGTCTGAAGTTAGATACGGATTTGTCTGTTGAGGACTGGAAAACGATGGTTCAAAAGTTTATGGACCTGATCGAAGCCGAGACCGGAAAGTCGTTTCCCAGCGATCCTAAAGATCAACTGTGGGCGGCAATTGGTGCGGTGTTTAAAAGTTGGACCAACAAACGCGCCGTTACGTATCGCAGACTATATAATATTCCCGATGGCTGGGGGACGGCCGTCAATGTACAGGCCATGGTGTTTGGCAATATGGGCAAAGGCAGTGCCACCGGGGTGTGCTTCACGCGCAATCCGTCCACGGGCGAAAACGCCTTTTTTGGCGAGTTTTTGGAAAATGCTCAGGGTGAAGATGTGGTCTCGGGCGTGCGTACGCCGCAATCTTTGACGGCGCTTGAACGTCAAGCGACCGCATCTGATTTGCTCAGTTTTGAAGAACTGATGCCGGATTTGTACAAAGAACTGAATGATGTCCGGTTGATTTTGGAAAAACATTACAAAGACATGCAAGACATGGAATTCACGGTGCAACAAGGGCGCCTATGGATTTTGCAAACGCGCACAGGAAAACGCACGGTCAAGGCCGCTCTGCAGATGGCTGTGGACATGGCCAACGAAGGCCTTATCGATAAAGACACGGCAATCTTGCGGGTTGATCCTGATCAATTAGACCAAATTTTGCATCCAACGTTGGACCCGGATGCTCAGACTGAAGTTTTGGGTCATGGCTTGCCAGCATCGCCGGGCGCGGCTTCTGGAAAATTGGTCTTTAACGCCGACGATGCCGCCGCATGGGCGGCGCGCGGCGAAGACGTTATTTTGGCCCGCGTGGAAACTTCCCCCGACGATATTAATGGCATGTATGTGGCCAAGGGCGTGCTGACCATGCGGGGCGGCATGACGTCTCATGCTGCCGTTGTGGCGCGCGGCATGGGCACGCCGTGCGTGTCAGGCGCGGGCGGCATTCGCATTGATTGCAAGGCCAAAACGTTGTCGTCGTTAGGTGAAGTGCTGAACGAAGGCGATGTGATCACCATAAACGGTGTCACGGGCGAAGTGTTAAAAGGTAGTGTGCCTACGGTTGAGCCGAAATTAGACGGGGCGTTTTCCACGTTGATGGAATGGGCCGATAAGGTGCGTGTTTTAAACGTGCGGGCCAATGCGGAAACCTTAGAAGACGTGGTCGCCGCGCGCCGTTTTGGCGCCCAAGGCATTGGTCTCGCCCGCACCGAACATATGTTTTTTAATCCCCAGCGCATTGTTCATGTGCGCGAAATGATTCTGGCACCGAACCAAGACACCCGGCTGAAAGCCTTGGACAAATTGGGCGAATACCAATGCCAAGATTTTGTTCAGTTGTTTGAAGTCATGGACGGACTGCCGGTGACCATTCGCTTGTTAGATCCGCCGTTACATGAATTTTTGCCAAGCAAAATCCGCGATATTGAAAATGTTGCGGCAGAATTGAACATGCCTGTCGAAGACGTCAAAAAACGCACAGCCGACCTTTATGAAACCAACCCCATGTTGGGTCATCGCGGCTGTCGTTTGGGCATTACGTACCCTGAAATTTATGAAATGCAGGTGCGCGCAATTTTCGAAGCCGCGTGCAATGTTAAGGCCAGTGAAAAAATCGTCATTCCTGAAATTATGATTCCGTTGATTGCAAGTTTAGAAGAGTTTTCACGCTTGAAAGCTTTGGTGATCAACATGGCCGATACGGTTTTAGCAGAATACGGGGTCAAAATCCCTTACACAGTGGGCTCGATGATAGAATTGCCAAGAGCGTGTTTGCAGGCGGGGCTGATTGCCGAAGAAGCCGAGTTCTTTAGCTTTGGCACCAACGACCTTACGCAAACCACCTTTGGACTGTCGCGCGACGATGCGGCACCTTTGTTGCAGTCTTACCTTGAAAAAGGCGTGCTGAGACGTGACCCTTTTGTGAGTTTGGATCAAAGCGGAGTCGGCGAATTGGTGAAGATGGGAACGGCGCGTGGGCGTTCCGCGCGGCCGGACCTTAAAGTTGGCGTTTGCGGCGAACATGGTGGGGACCCCCGGTCTGTGAATTTCTTTCACAATGCGGGGCTAGATTATGTATCGTGTTCTCCATACCGTGTACCCATTGCTCGCTTGGCAGCGGCTCAAGCGGCTTTGGGTGTTGTGTTCGAAGATAAAAATGCCTAAATAAGTCTACGTTTTTGCGAACTGGAGTCTCCGCTGTGGCTGACGATGTTGTAAATTTGCTGTTTGTAAGTGCTGGTAACTCTAGCCGTTCAATCATGGCAGAAGCTCTGTTGGAAAAACTTGGACGAAATGGCTTCAAGGCTTATAGCGCCGGCAGTAAACCCGTTGGCAGTATTAATGCTTTGACCTTGGAAACCTTAAAACAAACGGGTTACGACACGTCGGCGTTGCGGTCAAAAAGCTGGAACGAATTTGCCACCATTCAGGCCCCCCGGGTCGATGCGGTGATCACATTGGACGACGGTCAAATCAATGATCGCTTTCCCATTTGGTTTTCTGACCCGGTGATCGTGCGTTGGGATTTTGCAAAAGTTGATGGTACACAAACAGACGCCACCGAACGCCAATATGCCTATCGTCGGTTGTTTGGCGAAATGGAACAACAAATTTTGCGTCTCACGGGGCAAGATTTAGCCAAGGTTCGCGGTGCGGATTTGGAATCCCGGTTAAAGAAAATTTCGCCTTAATTTTCAAGAGGCAATCGGCTCGATACGCAGCGAAACGGTAAACGTTGAGCCTTCACCGTTAACACTTTCAAAATAAACATCTCCCCCGTGCAATTGGGCCAATTGTTGGACCAAGTTCAGGCTGATACCCGTTCCGGGAATTCCCGCGGCGTTGCTGGTGCGGAAAAAACGATTAAAAACTTTGGGTTTTTCTTGTTCCCTTATGCCGATGCCATAATCCATCACAGACACATAAACATGGGAATCCTCTGCCCATGCCCGGATATCGATGGTTTTGCATTCTGGGGAAAATTTAACGGCATTGGACAGCAGATTGGCAAATATTTGCGACAACTGCACCGGATTGGCGATGATGATATCGGGCAGATTTTCAAGATTCAAGGTGATGGTGTAATCGGGAGCCATTTTAATTTGATACTGAATGCATGTGTTTATGATGTCTTGAACATCACAGGGCTCACCGGAAAAAATTAGCCGTCCTTCTTCATTTTGTTCGGCGTTGAGTATGCTTTCAATCAGTCCTGTGATGCGACTGACCGAATGAAGGATGGTTGCATAGCGTTCGCCGATTTTTTCTTCCGTCATTGTGGTGTGGCGCTTTAACAAGCGCTGCACAGTCATATCAATAATCGAAAGGGGGGTTCGAAATTCATGAGAGGCCATTGATACAAATTGTTTCTGCAAAGTGATGTATTCAATTTCGCTATCCAAAGCCCGCTGTAATTCTTCCGCACGTTTTTTTAACAGCTGGGTGTTTCTCTGAATTAAAATTATGGTGAAGATACCCAGCATAATAATCACCACAATTATGATGCTTTCAATAATGGAAAACCTTTTGAGTTGTTCCGCATTTGTCCTTTTTAAGGCGATTTCTGCGGCGTTGGCCGACGATAAAAAATGGTCAAAAATGGTATCAAAGCGTTGATCTATGGCTGATCCCGGTTTTGATTGAGACCGCAAGGCCCACCTTTTTTCGGCAACCGCGCGAAAATCATCAAGACCTTTGATGGTCTGTTGGACTTGAGCGCGGACGATTTTGTTTTCCAAGGCRAARAATGTGCCTTTTTGGTTTTCTCCTCCATTCAGCATGGCCTCGGCGTACCACTTSGCTTGATCYAWATGWKYCCAAATGTCTTTGGGSTGAAGSGTGGTRTCSCCYGTGATCATTTCTTCAAACCACAGRTGCGCGGTGGTGGCYTCKACTTTGATTTCCAAGGCKGCSYCSACCAATGGGGCATAMCGTTCGCTCATGCTTTTGCCCAATTGGAAGGAATAAATTATAGCCCCCACCATTAAACACGTCGAAATCACAACCAGAAGGATAGAGGTTTTCCAATGTAAAAAAATCATGTTTGCCTTCTCGTCCAGAATTTGGAAGGTTTGCCGTTAATTAGGTGGCTTGATCAACAGAGACACCGCGAATGCTATACCTTTACGATCGGTACTTTTAAAATTGATATTGCCGCCTTGTAATTCAACAAGTTGTTTAGACCAATGTCGGTTCCGGGGATGCCCGCAGCGCTGCTGGTTCTGAAATCTAGCACGGGTCCTTTAATACAAGTAAAAAGACACCCTAAAAAGCAAGTGATTGATAAGTTATGCAGATTTAAAACAATTAATTGGGGAGGGCCATCAGCGACTTTTGAATACTGACGATGGCGACAGCGGCACCCATGATAACGGTCAAAACCATGGCGACCAACAGGGTGTAACGGTGGTAATTGCCTTCGCGGCTGGACTTTACATCTTTGATGCTTTTGTAAAGGGAGGAAAAATGCCCGTCAATTTTTTTGATGCGGGTGATTTCGTTAAATTGCCAAAATTGATAAAGAACCAGCACCAAGATCACACCACAGGTGAGGACAATGATCATCACCACCAACAGGTCGATTAAAGACTTATCGGCAAGGTTGCTCATGGAAATCGCGATACTGGCCCCAAACACCAACAGGCTGGACCCCACCGATTGCCATTGAAGTTTTTTTGCAAACAAAAGAGCCTCCGCACCTTCTTGGTGCATCATCCGCAATTCTGTGTGTGTTTGTTCATCAAGGGAGGATGCTTCATTGATAAATTCATCATCAGACATGATCAAGTCTCCAGCTTATGGGTCAGAGTTGCGAATGCGCCTTATGGTCATCGTGAATTCATGCAGTGGATAATCGTAATTGATTTCAACATCGGGCGAAAGGGTTTTTGCGAAGTCGAGATATTCATTTTTATTGGCATAATAAAGATCGGCGAGCTTTTGCGGTTCTTCATCATCCAACAGATTAAACGCCATGACCTTGTTGGTTTTAGCCCAAAGGCTGCGCAGGCTGGTTTTTACGTAATGAGACCACAAATTTTCAGGAGCCCCCATATGCATATTATAGGTGCCGGAAACAAAACTGTAATCAGCAGGTTCTGTCGCGACTGGGCTGTGGATGAACGTGGCGCGGGGGTCTGGGTATTTGGCCTTGGCCGCCGTCACCATGTCGCCCGAAATGTCATAACCAATATACCGCCCCAACGCCATCATGTGTTCGTCAGCGATCAATTCGAATAAGGCGCCATAGCCGCACCCAAAATCATTGATAGAAATCGGCGCGTTTAAGTCTTTTGGTGAAATCACACTCAACAAAATTTCCAAACGCAAGATTTGCTGGTCGGCATCTTTCCACATGACCCCACCCGATACCGGTCCGCATTCTTCTAAGCGATATTCAAAAACGCGGCGGATAAGGTCCAAAATATCGGGGATATTGTCGGGCAGTTGGTCCGTCATCAAGGACTGCTTTTGTCCTGTAAAACCACCCAATCTGGGATGCTGGGGGTCAATTGAGCATTGCCATAATGCAAAATCATGCCTTCTTCAAAACGATTAAGACGGATTAAAGCCAGGCCTAAGTCGTCTGAGCTGCTTTTCATTTCGCCGATTTCTTTGTCGCCGTTTGTCAAAATGCTGCCCGGTGGTGGGGCGTCACCCTTGATGTAAACGGGCAAAAGGCGCTTTTTCACTAAGCCTCGGTATTTTGTACGGGCGGTCAGTTCTTGGCCCATGAAACAGCCCTTGCTGAACGAGACACCGTCCAATTCTTCAAACCCATTTTCCAACAACAAAGCCTTATCAACGGTCATGTCGCGTGAACCGTCGGGCAGGCCTAAGGTCAGGCGTTGTTGTTCATATTCGTCAAATGTGCCTTCGGTGAGACCCGATGCGGCCATCGCGTTATCGTCTGTTTTCAGCACCGAACGACACCCCATGTTGCGCAGGCGGGGATCTGTGAAAACCACCCCAGAGCCCAAGGTTTTGGCAACGCCGCGGTCGGAATCTTTCAGATCAAAGGCAATCGCCCCCTGAAGCGTGGCGTAGACCCGGTAATCGGCGCTGATGTCGCTAAGTGCAACGTCTGATTTGAGCTTGTACATCTTCAAACGCTTGAGAAATTGAGGGGCTAGTCCTTCTTCACAGTCCAGAACCAAGGCTCCGTCCAGCTCGAAACAAAAGAAATCCAGCAGGAATTTGCCTTGTGGGGACAAAAATGCGGAATATACGGCTTGGGTCGGCGAGACACGGTTCATGTCTTGGCTGACAAGGCCTTGCAAGAAGTCTTTGGCATCTGGGCCATCAACCTTAAGCAAGGCGCGATTTTTAAGAGAAATATACATGAAATATAAAGTGGGGCTTTTAAGGTCAAATGGCAAGAGGAGGGTGGGAAAATTTGATGGGCCGCCTTATAAAGGGTTATCGGGTTGGAACTCGTGGATTCTCAATGTTCTGGTGAAGCTTTGACGCGCATTTTGTTTATTACCTCAAACCGCTTAGGCGACGCTGTTTTGTCGACGGGTGTGCTTGCGCGCATGATCGAGGAATATCCCGGCGCGAAAGTCACCATCGTTTGTGGTCCGGTGCCGGCTGGCCTGTTCACGGGCGTACCGGGCCTAGAGTCTGTTGTCGTGCTGGAAAAGAAAAAATATTCTCTGCATTGGTGGAAAATGTGGCGGTACAGCATATTGAAATTTTGGGATGTGATTGTCGATTTGCGCAATGCCCCGTTGAGTTATGCCCTGTTCGCCAAACGCCAAATACATTTGGGGCGTGCCGGAAAATTAGATATTCACCGGGTGGCGGCGATGGCATCCATGATCAAAGCTCAAACCGAGCCCCAAGCCAATCCGCCTAGCCCAAAACTTTGGACTTTACCGGAACATAAATTAGACGCGGAAAATCTGATTGAAGGGGACGGTCCGGTTTTGGCCATCGGCCCAACGGCCAACTGGTCCGGTAAAATGTGGCCTGCCGAACGCTTTGCCGAATTGGCCCTGCGCCTCACCGCGCCAGACGGAATTTTACCGGGCGCGCGTATTTTAGTGATTGCCCATTCTTCGGAATCTCATTTGGCCGCCCCGATATTGCAGGCTTTGCCAACGGATCGCACCATCAATTTGGTTGGCGATACGCCGTTGTTGAGTGTTTATGCGTGTCTGGAACGGGCTGATTTTTATGTGGGCAATGATTCAGGGCTGATGCACATGGCGGCGGCGGCGGGGACGCCAACCATCGGATTGTTTGGGCCTTCGCGTGAAAAACACTATGCGCCATGGGGGCCAAAGGGCCGTGCCGTTCGTGGCCCCAAAAGTTATGAAGAAGTCTTTCCAGAAAATTACGATTTTCGAAACGCACCGTGTATGATGTTGGACTTAAGCGTCGATATCGCCTTATCTGCGGCGCGTGAACTGTGGAACGAAGTGTCATGAGCCAGCCTAAACTGACCATATTGGTGGTTGCCCACAACGAACAAGAACACCTAGACGATTGCCTGTCCAAGCTGGGCTTTGGCGACGAATTGATGGTGGTGTTGGATAAATGCACCGATGGGTCCAAAGCCATCGCGGCCAAATACACTGACCGTTTGATCGAAGGCAGTTGGGATATCGAAGGTCCCCGCCGCCATGCGGGTTTGGATGTGTGCGCCGGCGATTGGATTTTAGAAGTCGATGCGGACGAACGCGTGTCCGATGAATTGGCCGCTGAAATCCGCACCGCCATTCAAACCGCCCCGTTTGGTCACTTCCTGATTCCTTACGATAACTATGTGGGCAAGACCTTGGTCCGTCATGGCTGGGGCGGGTCTTGGGGCGTCAGCGCCACCGTACGTTTGTTTGCCAAGGGTGCCAAAGTGTGGGGCGAACAACGCATCCATCCCGGTGTGCAGTTAAAAGGTGAACGCATGTGGCTGAAAAATCGCATGGTGCATCTGGTTGATAAAGATATTTCCGACATGATCCAAAGGTTAGATCGTTACAGCACCGCGCGGGCTCGTGATCTTCGCGCGTCGGGTGATATTGGCTCGTTTGCCAATAACCTGCGCCGTTTGTCATCACGTTTTTTGAAATGTTATTTTGGACGTAAGGGTTACAAAGAAGGCGGCTATGGCTTTCTGATCGCCCTGATGGCGGGCTTGTTTCCGTTGCTGTCGTATTTAAAAGCAAAATTAGAGGACGATTAAGATGCGCGTCATGCAAGTTATGGCCGGGGCTGAATTTGGCGGAGCCGAAGCTTTTTTTGTGCGCCTGGTGATTGGTCTGCACAAAGCCGGATTGGATCAACGTGTGATCATTCGCGAAAATCCAGCCCGAGCGGCGTTGTTGCGGGCGGGTGGGCTTGATCCTATTGAGCTGAAATTTGGTGGACGGTTTGATTTAACCACGCCGTTGATGTTGAAACGTCAACTGCGGGACTTTCATCCCCATGCGGTTCTGTCGTGGATGAACCGGGCCACGTCTAAAATGCCTCGGCGGTGTCCCGGTGATTTGAACTATGTTCTGTCTGCTCGATTGGGGGGGTATTATAACCTTAAATATTACAAAAATTGCGATCACTTGATTGGCAATACAATGGATATTGGTGAGTACCTAAAAGGTGAAGGCTGGCCCACCGATCGCACCCATTATTTACCGAATTTTGTGGCGGCAGATACTGCCCCACCCGTGCCGCGCAAAGATCTAAACCTGCCCGAACGCGCAAAGTTCATTTTGACGCTGGGCCGTCTTCATGAAAACAAGGCATTTGATACCTTGATCCGCGCGTTGGTGAATGTTCCCGACACGTATCTGGGCATTGCCGGCGAAGGCCCCGAACGTGAACGTTTGGAAAAATTGGCCCAGGAATTAGGCGTGCGCCCGCGCATTCGCATGTTGGGTTGGCGTGATGATGTTCCGGCCTTGTTGGCGGCGTGTGATGCTTTTGTCTGTCCGTCCCGCCATGAACCCTTGGGTAATGTCGTGATTGAAGGCTGGGCGCAACATTGCCCGGTGGTGGCCGCCGCCAGCCAAGGTCCGGTATCGTTGATCAAAGACGGTGTGGATGGTGTGCTGACGCCGATTGATGATGCGGACGCAATGGCGGTCGCAATCAACAGTGTTCTGAAGGACAAAACCTTTGCCGATAAGTTGGCCAAGGCCGGACGCAAACGCTACGAAAAAGAATTCACCGAAGACCAAGTGGTCAAAAAGTATCTCCAATATTTTCAGGAGATCGCTGGGTAATGTGTGGCATCGCAGGTCTTGTCGGTCAACCAGACGCAGACGTTATAGAACGTTTAAGCGATGGCATGGCGCACCGGGGACCGGACGGGCAGGGGGCTTATCGCAATGGGCCGTGTGCGTTGGTGCACACCCGCCTCGCCATTGTTGATTTGAAAACCGGTGATCAGCCGTTTGTCGAATACTCAGACGATGGGGCCGAAGTTGCCTTGATCGCCAATGGTGAAATCTATAACAATCTGGAACTGCGCGAACGTCTTCCGGACGTGACGTTTAAAACAAGATCAGATTGCGAACCACCCCTGCATTTGTATCTGAAATACGGCCTAGATTTTGTCGATCTTCTGCGCGGCATGTATGCGATTGCCATTTGGGACAGTGCCAAGCAAAGTCTGGTGTTGAGCCGTGATCCGTTCGGCATCAAGCCCTTGTATTATGCCACCACGTCTAGGGGCTTTGCTTTTGCCTCTGAACCCGCCGTATTGGTGGCGGCTGGATTGGTTGAGGCTAAGCTCAACACAGACAAACGCGACGAATTGTTGCAGCTTCAATTCACAACAGGACAAGATTTGGCGTTTCAAGGCATCCATCGTGTCTTGCCCGGTGAAAGCCTGCGCATCGAAGGTGGCGAAATTGTCGAACGTCGAATACGCGCGGCTTTGCCTTCGGCGGGCGTGCGAAATATCCCCGAGGCTCAAGCGTTAAAAGAATTAGACGATGTCATGACCTATAGCGTCGGCGTTCACCAACGTTCAGACGTGCCGTATGGCATGTTTTTGTCGGGTGGCATTGATTCATCCGCACTGTTGGCGATGATGAAACGCATGAATTCAGAACCCGTGTTGGCGTTCACTGCGGGGTTCAGCGGCACCGCTGTTGCCGACGAACGGGAACTGGCACGCACCTTGGCAAAATCACAAGGTGCCAAGCATATTGAAATTGATTTTGGGGCCGATGACTTTTGGGCCTCACTTCCCGGCGTTGTCAAACACATGGACGACCCGGTCGCGGACTATGCGGTTCTGCCCACATGGAAACTGGCTGAAAAAGCCCGCGCCGAAGGCATCAAAGTGGTGTTGGCGGGCGAGGGCGGCGACGAATTGTTCGCCGGATACGGACGATACCGCACCGCCAATCGTTGGCTGTTGTCAAAGGACATGTATCGTAAAGGCATCTTGGACGGATTGGGTGTGTTGCGAAACGAAGACGCCTCGCAAGCTTGGCGTTCGGGCATGGTACAGGCCAAACAAGAAACTCGTCAAACAGGGCGAACAAAACTGCAAAATGTTCAGGCCCAAGACATTCAAACATGGTTGCCCTGTGATCTTTTGGTCAAACTGGATCGCATGTTGATGGCGCACGGTGTCGAAGGCCGGGTGCCGTTTGTGGATATGGAAATGGCAAAGTTTGCCTTTGCTTTGCCCGACAACCTTAAAATTAAGGATGGCTTGGGCAAACACATTTTGCGGCAATGGTTAAATACGGCTTTGCCCGCCGCAAAACCATTTGCCAAAAAACGCGGCTTCACCGTACCCGTTGGCGCATGGATCGCCAATGATGGTGTGCGGGCGGGGCAATTGGTGGCGGAACAAGACTGCATCGCGTCTATCTGTAAACCCGACGTCGTCAAAGACTTGTTTAAACATTCAGAAGGCCGCGCGGCAAAGGCTGCGTGGACCTTGTTATTTTATGCGCTGTGGCACAAAATCCATATGGATGGCGTGTTGCCCGAAGGCCAAGCCTTAGACGTGTTGTCGGCGTAAACTTTTAAATCGAGATTTTGAAAATGTCAGAAACAAAAATCACCATCCGCCGCCCCGATGACTGGCACATTCATTTGCGCGATGGGGATATGTTAGCCGCCGTGGCACCGCTGACCGCGCGTCAATTTGGTCGCGCCATTGTCATGCCAAATTTGATGCCGCCCGTGACTAGGGCGGCGGACGCTGTGGCGTATCAAACACGCATTCAAAAGGCTGTGCCGGATGATCTTAATTTTAAGCCGTTGATGACCCTTTATCTGACCGACAAGACCGATGCAGATGATTTGGAACGTGGCTTTAAGGCCGGACACCTCACGGCGGCAAAATTATATCCCGCAGGCGCCACCACAAATTCCGATCATGGTGTGACAGACATCGCCAAAATTTCAAACGTTTTAGATCGCATGGAACAGTTGGGCATGCCGTTGTTGGTGCACGGTGAAGTCACCGATCCTGCCATTGATATCTTTGACCGAGAACATGTGTTTATTGAACAGGTGATGAAACCAACGTTGCAAAATTTTCCGGCGTTAAAGGTCGTTTTTGAACACATCACCACATCTGCTGCCGTAAATTTTGTGCGGTCCCAAGGCCCCCGCGTTGGGGCGACCATCACCGTGCATCACTTGCAAATTAACCGTTCTGATATTTTTAAAGGCGGCATTCATCCGCATCTGTATTGTTTGCCCATTGCCAAACGCGAAGAGCATCGTTTGGCGTTACGCGAAGCYGCGACATCTGGTGAAGCTCAGTTTTTCTTGGGCACCGATACCGCTCCGCATGACGTTGATGCCAAAGAAACGGCGTGTGGATGTGCCGGTATATTTTCCGCACCGACTGCGTTGGAACTTTACACCCAAGTGTTTGACGAAGAAAATGCGTTGGATAAATTAGAAGCCTTTGCCAGCCTCAACGGACCAAAGTTTTACGGACTGCCGGTGAATGAAGAAACCGTAACCTTGGTCCGCGAAGATTGGACAGCCCCAGCGACCACCGAAGTGGGATCAGGGCAAGTGATCCAAAATTACAAAGGTGGAAACACTTTGAGCTGGCGTTTGCAGACCTTATAAAAAGTCCAAATCGTCCTGAATGCTTTCAAGGCCTTTTAAGGCACAGGCTTCGTCGGCGTCCCCACCGGGGGCTCCTGATACGCCAATGGCCCCGATCAACGTGCCGCCGGCTTGGATCAACACACCACCGCCCACAACCAAAACACCCGGCACATGACGAAGCCCAGATGCTGGTGATCCGGGCTGGGTTTGTTCCATAAGGGTTTGGGTGTTGGTGCTGAAGTTAAGGGCCGTTGCAGCTTTTAATTCAGCCACTTTGGGGGTGAAAGGTCCGGCGAACTGATCGCGGATTAAGGCTTGCAGGTTTCCCCCCCGATCAATCACCACCACGGCCACCTGAAAACCTTCACTCCGGCACGCCTCTAAGGTTTGTTTCACCAAAGCATGGGCCGTATCGGGACTTAAGGACTTAGACGTCACCAAAGCGGCATCTTGGGCGAGGGCCGGTGTCGTAAAAAAGGCAAGAGCGAGGGCCAACGGGGCCAGACTTTTTTTAAACATAGGAAGATGTCCTTTAAATTTCAGAAAAGAGTTTGTAAGCATTTTTGCCCGTTTTTTTGGCAAGATACATGGCGGAGTCAGCATTTTGAACCAGCTGTTTCACATCGGTGGCGTCGCCGGGGTACAGGGCAATGCCGATGCTGGCCCCAACATTGGCAATGCCGTCTTGAAGATCGAACGGCGTGGCTATGGCTTTGATGATTTTGTCGGCAATCGTGCAGGCATCTTTTTCAACACATTCCCCACCCAAATGAAGGATGAACTCATCCCCACCGATGCGCGCGACGATGTCTGATTCACGTACGCCATCTTCAAGACGTCGGGCAATAGCAATCAACAATTCATCCCCGGCTTGATGGCCAAGGGTATCGTTGATGGCCTTAAAACCATCAATATCGACAAACAAAATCGCTTGTTCGGATTTGCTGCGTTTTGCCCCTTTAAGGGCGACGTCGCCCAGTTCTTCGAACAGGCGTCGGTTGGGCAATTGGGTTAAAGAATCGTGTTGCGCCAGATAGGTTAATTTTCGCTCGGCTTCTTTGCGCACCGAAATTTCGGCGGTGAGTTTGTTTTCGAGTTCTTTGCGAAAAGTAATTTCGCGGCGCAGTTCTAAAACGCTGGAACTTGACACATTCATCATTGAACTCATGACTTTAGCGATGGTTCCCTTGGGGCCTTTCATGCCGCGATTAGCCTTTTTAATGGCGACTTGGGGCTGCATGCCCTTTGCAAGGTTGTCAATAATCAGGCACATCAGCATGTCATCTTCTAAAATATGATGGGTCAGCCACAGCACCAGTGTTGTGAGGATTTCTTCTAAATTGGTGTCTTTATTGACGTCTTGGTCGTACTTTTTTTTGAGCGACAGAACTTGTGCGATGAGTTTTCCGTGGTTGCCTTTATGAGCATTAAAGAGCTCGTCGGGCAGATTGTTATCCTGATAATACTGTTCTTCCCAGTCAAAGTGATATTTCGAATAATCAATCAGTTTAACGAACAGGTCGTCGATGGTTTCCGCGTAGTTTTTTGTCGATAAGGCACAAGAACAAATTTCGTTGATGATTTCGACCAGTTTTCGGTGCTGGTTGTCTGTTTCTTCAATGCCAACCTCAAAATAAGTATTCCACGGGAAGATTTCGACGTTGCTCATGGGGAAAGGGCTCTTTCTTTTTCGCGATGACCTGTGGTTTCCATAAGTGTAGATGATAATTGTTTTTTTGCCATAAAAAAAGGGAAGGCCTGAGCCTTCCCTTTAAATTCAAGTGCTGTAAAAAAATGGGCAGAATTAACGCCAGGCACCACGTGATCTGTGACACGCATTACAATTGGCCCAGGTTTGGCCTCGACCAAGACGAGCTTCGCCACGGTGTTCGCTCGCGAACCAAGGCTGTTCGGTGATGCGCAACGGGCCATCACCAGCATAAGTGTTCGATACCAAATAGTTTTCGATGTGGCTGCGGGTTTGTTCGTCCAAGCTGGCATCTTCACCAAAGTGGTTGGACAAGTTGCCCATCATGCGTTTCCACGATCCAGAAGGCAGGGCGTCAGGGCCATAAGCCATGTGGCAATCGCTGCATTCTGTTGCGGTGATTTGATCGTTGATGATAAAACCGCCAGTACCTGAGCCAAAGCCACGGGGTTGGTTGCCGCCACCACCGGAGCCAAAGCCACCAAAGCCGCCGAAGAAGCCACCGCCGCTGCCGCCGCCAGAAGCGTGAGCATCACCCAAAGACGTCATGTTTGGGGCTGCATAAGCAACAGCCGCGACCATACCCAGCATAACCAAGGCTTTTTTACGGTTCATTTTTGTGTTTTTGATAGAC
This sequence comes from Rhodospirillaceae bacterium, assembly GCA_002732845.1. Taxonomy (GTDB): domain Bacteria; phylum Pseudomonadota; class Alphaproteobacteria; order Rhodospirillales; family Magnetovibrionaceae; genus JANLGW01. The sequence goes on along the minus strand of NVSZ01000001.1, from coordinate 9,008 downwards.
ATGATGTCACTCCTGTTATGGCCCTAAGGGACCCATTTTTGATCTGAATTCCCCAGATGATGAACTGCTGGGTATCTGACAAATGTGAAACTTGACGAAAATATGGCATATGTAAGCTGAAGGAGTTCTGAAGTTTTTGTTCAGTTTCCGTTCAGGTAGGAAAGGCGATGAGTGGTCCATGTGGATTAAAGTAAAAGGCCTCAATAACCCCATCGCTTTTGACGGCGTGCCGAACCTTGTCAAAATATTGGATAAAGTGTTGCGCGGGTGGACGTTTCAGGACATCAAAAAAGGCAAGGGGACACCGCTTATTCGTTTAAAGGCAGGTGCGCGTGGTTATGAACGGCGTTCGCCTTGGATCAAAGGGGGGGACGCAATTGTTTTTCCCGATCCGGTGGATGCGGTCTGTGATTTGTTGTTGGATTTAGAACACGCTTACATCAAAGACAGCCACAATTTGCTGGCGTTGCACGCCGCCGGAGCCAAAATCGGTTCAAATTTGGTGGTCTTTCCGTCGACGCATGGGGCGGGGAAAAGTCTGTTAACGGCGGCTTTGGCCCAATCCGGCCACCGGGTTTTTGCCGATGATCAATTGCCGATTCTTCCCGGCTCGCCAACCATCGCTGTGGCTCCGGGCTTTTTGCCCAGACTTAGAAATCCTTTGCCCGATGACTTGGATCAGAATATTTTGGACTTTATTGAAAGCCATTCGGGCCCCCAAAGTGCTCAGTTTCGCTATGTGGACCTGCCCGAAGAGGTTTTGGCCCCGTTGGGTGAACAGGCCCCGATCCAAGGTATCGTTCTGTTAAACAGGGTTTTTGGCGCATCACCTAAAATGGAACCCGTCAGCGAGGCCGAAGTCTTAAAAACCTGYGTTTTGCAAAGTTTTGGGCGCAGTTTGAACGCAATTGAGCTCATTGATCACCTGCATAAYATGGTAAAAGACGCCGTGTGCGTTAAATTGACCTATAGTACAGTCAAACAAGCCCAAGCCCTGTTACAGGAGAAATTCGCGTGAACGCCTTTGGTTTAGATTTCGAGTCCACAAAAATCCGCCGCCATCCCAAAGTCCAATTTCGCGAAGTCGGTGACGAAATGTTTTTGGTTCACCCCGATGGCGAACAAATTCATAACCTTAATCCCATGGCGGCATCCTTGTGGCGGTTGATGGAAGATCCCATTACCAGCCAGGATATGGCCGAWGTTGTGCAAGCCGCTTTTCCTATAATGGCGCGCACAAAGGTCGAAAGCGACATTAACCAAGTGGTCTCTCAATTGCTGAATTTGGGCTTTGTAGAAACTTCCCTGAAGTGAAAGTGAAGTAAAGTCAAAAGCCCTCTTGACGCTTAGCCTCGGATGACTTAATTACACCCCACTCATGGCTGGGTAGCTCAGCTGGTTAGAGCGCAGCACTCATAATGCTGAAGTCGGTGGTTCAAGTCCACCTCCAGCCACCAATATTAAAAACCCCGGTTCCTTTGCAGGTGCCGGGGTTTTTTGGTAGACTTTGGGGCGACTTAAAGAGAGGGATGTAGTTGTGACTGAAAACATGAACCAAAAAGAATTACTGAAAGCTGCCGAAAAGCAAATTGTTCAACTTCAAGACGATAAACTGGCTCAAGAAGATTTTATCAATGACTTGATGGAATCCCAAAAATTAGAGGCCGAAGAATTGGTGCGTTTGACCGAACAAGTGTGGAAGTTAGAAGCGGCCCTTGAAGAGGTCGCCGCCGAACGTGATGATGTGCGAATGTTGTTGTTGGGGCTTCGCGACGATATGGTGCGGATTCGCGATGTTGCTGCGGAAAGTTTACGGTCCGCCACAGATAAAAAATCACTTTTGAATATGGCTGTGAAATTTTATGATGTGAAAACGTTGGCCGACAGTGCCAAGTTTATCAAGGATTAAACGCATTCCCGTTTGACCGCTTGCACGGTGGTTTCCAAAACATTCAAAAATTGAGAACGATCTTGCTTGGAAAACGGGCGGGGGCCTCCGGTGATGGTTCCGGCTTCGCGCAGGTCGGTCATTAAATCTCGAGTTGCCAAGGCCATGCCAATGGCGTCTTCGGTCAACGCTTGTCCATTGGGACGCAGAACACGTCCGCCCGCTTTGATGCATCTGTCGGCCAAGGGAATGTCATTTGTGATGGCAATGTCGCCGTGTTCGATGTGTTCGGCAATCCAATCGTCTGCGGCGTCTGCACCGGATGGCACAATCACCAGTTCGACCAACGGGCTTGGGTGTGGGCGAATGCCTCCGTCGCACACCATGATGACTTTCATATTATGACGCAAAGCCACGCGGATGGTTTCTTCTTTAACCGGGCAGGCATCGGCATCGATATAAATTTCTAACATTGTTGCTCCTGTTACTGATGCGAATATGTTATCAGTTGTTTATGATAAATTATGATTTTTTTACAGCACAGTTACGCTTTATTGCAAAAAAAACCGAACGCGAACCGGGGGGTGTCGACGATACTATGCAGGCCCTTGAACGCGTGATTAATGCTTTGCAAATTCACAAAGATTCTTTTGACGTTGGGGCCAATGATTTGCGCGTAACGGCACGTGCTCTTGCCGGTGTCGCCGGATTTTTACAACAACACATTCTACCCGAAGCCGTTGCTGCCGGACATTCAGTTGGCGAAGAACAAATACGGTGGACGATTGAAACTTGTATGTCGATGATGGCAAAATTAATGAGCCACGCCGAACTAAATAAAGATCAAAAAGATATAAAAATCAAGTTGCCCGTGTATCCAACAGAACGAGTTTAGTAACGCGTCTTTAAACATTTGCACGTATAGCTGTTTTGTTATGAACTTGTATGATCTAATATACGAAATAGAATCGATTTCATTTTGTCATTTGTTTTGTAGATGACGTGACATAAACGAATTTGGGGAGACGACGTTATGGCGACTGCAGTACTTACAGATGTTAAGGGGGTAGGTCCAGCACTTGCCGCGAAACTCAAAGAAAAGCGAATTGGTGTTGGGCGACTAAAAACCATGACACCAACTAAGCTTGCAGAAATGCCAGGCGTTACGGTTGCTTCGGCCAAAGGTATTATCGCTTCGGCCAAAACCGTTGCCGCCGTTGCCGCAAAAGCCCCGGCGAAGAAAAAAGCCCCCGCTAAAAAAGCCCCCACTAAAAAAGCTGCGGCAAAGAAGGCTCCGACGAAGAAAAAAGCCCCCGCTAAAAAAGCTGCGGCAAAGAAGGCTCCGACGAAGAAAAAAGCCCCCGCCAAAAAAGCTGCGGCAAAGAAGGCTCCGGCGAAGAAAAAATCACCCGCCAAAAAAGCCCCCGCTAAAAAAGTCGTGGCAAAGAAGGCTCCGGCGAAGAAAAAAGCACCTGCCAAAAAAGCTTCTGCAAAGAAGGCTCCGGCGAAGAAAAAAGCACCTGCCAAAAAAGCTGCTGCAAAGAAGGCTCCGGCGAAGAAAAAAGCACCTGCCAAAAAAGCTKCTGCAAAGAAGGCTCCGGCGAAGAAAAAAKCACCYGCCAAAAAAGCTTCTGCAAAGAAAGCTCCGGCGAAGAAAAAAGCACCTGTTAAAAAAGCCGCTAAAAAGGCAACAAAGAAGAAAAAATAAACTTTTCAATAAGCATCTTTTTATAGCCGCCTCCGTGTATCGTGGGGCGGCTATATTTATGTCTAAAACTCAGGGATCAAAATCAGCGCTGGAGCGTTGTCTGAGTACTGAAACCACAAAAGGTCTTTTGAATGCTCTTTCGCAATATTCGTTTTCTTTCGCTTATATCCGCCTTGGTTTTGTCCACTTTTTATGGTGTAGAAGCGACCATTCCTCATACACAAGTTGGTCTGATTGATAGTGCTAAAGGGCAAGTTTGGGGAAGTGCGCCATGGCGTGACAAGGACGCCAAAGCGCATAAACAAAAAGGCGATACGGTTGTTCAGGACGAAGTGATTGCAACAGGTTTTAACGCAAGAACGACCATTACCTTTATCGATAAAACGATTTTGAAAATGGGCGAAAATGCCAGAATTACCATTGATGAAATGGTTTACGACCCGGCCAACAATGAAATGGATAAGGTTGTCTTACGGCTTGGTCAAGGGGCCTTTTATTTTGTTTCCGGCAAAGTTGCCAAACAAAAAGTGACCCTGATTACCCCCACCGCAACCATCGGCATTCGCGGAACAGAACTTTTAATCAGCGTTAAACCAAATGGCGCCACCACCGTGGCGGTGACCAGTGGTCGAGCCTTTATGCGATCGCGCAATAACCGAAGCTCAAATGAAATCAGCACCGGGAAAACAGGCCGTTCTGATGAGAACGGTAACGTTTCCGATGCCCATGATGGTGTTGATTTAACCGGAGACGACGATGTCGATCTCAATGTTGATGGTGTGTCTGATTGGCAAGACGACAAAGAAAAAGAGAAAGATATTGCCGAATTTTCTGATGAAGGTGATGAAGAAGGCGATGGCAAAGAGGGTGAAGGCGAAGAAGGCGATAAAGACGACGGTGAAGATGGTGACGATGACGGCGAGGGTGAAGGCGAGGATGGCGATAAAGAAAACGACGACGAAGGCGACCATGACGGTGAGGGCGATTCCGACGACGAAGGTGACTCCGACAGCGAAGGAGATTCTGATGGCGGAGGCGATTCCGACAGTGAAGGCGATTCCGGTGATGACGGTTCAGACGGTGGCCATGACAGTGACAATGACAGCGACCGTGATGGCGGCCATGACAAAAGTGACGACGACTGATATAGATAAGCCTCCTTTCCGTTCCTCCCCAACTTGCTAGGCTTTTGTTATGTCGCGTTTCTATAAAACTGTGTGGCCGTTTATCCGTCTGCTTGATCCTGAATTTTCTCACGGGCTTGCCGTTCGCGCCTTGGAAATGGGCGTTGTGCCAAAACCAGGCAAAGTCACAGATGCAATTTTGAGCCAAGACTTATGGGGCTTGAAATTCCCCAACCCGGTGGGCCTCGCCGCCGGATTTGATAAAGATGCTCGTGTTCATAAACAAATGCTGGACCAAGGCTTTGGTTTTGTCGAAATCGGGTCTGTCACCCCCCAACCGCAACCCGGAAATCCCAAACCCCGTCTGTTTCGTTTGGAAGAAGACGGGGCCGTTGTGAACCGCATGGGTTTTAATTCCGAAGGGCACGATGCCTCAATTGCCCGCCTTAAAAACCGTAATCGAGCCCACGGCATTGTTGGTGTGAATTTGGGTAAAAACAAACTCACAGAAGACGCCGCCGCTGATTATGAAATTGGCGCACGTAACTTTGGCGCCTTGGCTGATTTTATGGTCATCAATGTGTCGTCGCCCAATACGCCGGGCCTGCGCGCCTTACAAGGCCCTGACGTTTTGCGAGACCTTTTAACCCGCACCCAAGCGGCCTTGGCAGAAGTCACCACCCAAGACAACCGCCCGCCCTTGTTGTTGAAAATCGCCCCGGACTTAACGGATGAAGACAAAGCCGACATTTCAGCCGTGGCTTTGGAAACGGGCATTGACGGTTTGATCGTCACCAACACCACAATTGAGCGGGCCGACAGCTTAAAATCTCGTTATAAAGGGGAAACGGGGGGCTTAAGCGGTCGTCCGTTGTTCGACGCCTCAACCCGCGTGTTGGCCGAAATTTACAGGGCGACCAAAGGGCAATTGCCGTTAATCGGTGTGGGCGGCATTGAAAATGGTCGCGGTGCGTTTGAAAAAATCCTCGCCGGGGCCAGTTTGGTCGAACTGTACAGTGCGATGGTCTATCAAGGCCCCGCCATGGCGGCCGAGGTCAACCGAGAACTGGCGGACCTCTTAAAAGCCGAAGGTTTTGCTTCGGTAGCGGACGCGGTTGGAAAAGCGACAGCCTAAACCAAAAACTGTTCGCGTACGATGCGGTCTTCCAGATTGTGTTCGGGATCAAACAGCAACAACGGCTCGACCGTACGGTCTTCATAAATCTTCACCCGTTTGACACGGCGAATTTCGGTGTCATCGGCCACCGCACTGACCGGGCGATCACGGGGATTCAGCACTTCAAACGTAACGGTCGACCCGCTGGGCAACAAAGCGCCTTTCCATTGCCGCGGGCGAAACGCGCTGATGGGGGTCAGCGCCAACAGATCAGCCCCCAACGGAATGATCGGGCCGTGGGCGGATAAGTTATAAGCCGTGCTGCCCGCGGGTGTTGAGACCAATGCTCCATCACAAATCAATTCTTCCATGCGCAATTGCCCATCAACGTGAATACGCAATTTTGCGGCTTGGCGGGTTTGACGCAACAGCGAGACTTCGTTGATGGCCAAGGCTTTGTATTTTGCCTATAAAAATGGTGTTAAGATCGCTTTTGGTACGGACAGTGGTGTCAGCGCCCACGGCATAAATGGCCGGGAACTGGTGTTGATGGTTCAGGCGGGAATGGCTGAACGGGATGTCATAATTTCTGCGACGGTGAATGCGGCGGACCTTTTGGGATTGCCGGACCGTATCGGGACTTTGGACGCTGGTAAGTCTGCGGATATTATTGCGGCTTCTGGTGATCCATTGAAGGATATTTCCACGTTATTGTCACCGGATTTCGTTATGGTGCGCGGTGTCGTTGCCGTTGACAAGTGATGTTCAACCGCCGTTCTTGACTTTAACAGGGGAGAAAAAGGAAGATGAAACGGATTGGCGAATAGATTTTTTTGGGGGGAGGATTGATTATATGCTGAAAGATTATCCGTACCCGTCAGAAATGCCGGAAATTTTTATTGATGATAATGGCATCGTGAATGTTATATTTGGAACGCTCATGGTGACGGCGGCGCACGTGGCACACACTGTTGCTGTTCAACGGAAACTGGCACCGGGCAAGAAACTTCCGATTATGATTGTGGGGGAAGCGGCTCTTGATGTTCATGGCGCCATTTCAAAAGTAGGCAATACAGAATGGGTTACGGAGGTAACCACGGCATTGGCTGTTGTTACCCAGAGTAAAATTTCTCGGGTGATGGGGAAGGTTTTCATTAGCCTGCAAAAAAAACTCATATCCCACCAAGTTATTCGACTGTGAAGAAGATGCCTTGGCGTGGTAGATGGACTATCGTTAGGGCCTTTTCAGGTTTATTTGAACGAATATCCTTTAAATCACTGTTTTAGGCGTGTCTTGATTTATGCCTCGACGATGTCACCTTGCAGGCTCAGGACAAAGGCAACCACATCATCGCATTCCTGTGGAGGAACTTGTAAGGCGGTCATGGTATCTCCGGCATGTCCAAGGAAAATGGACCAATCATTGTCGCTGATGTTCATTCCCTTGTGGGACAACAGCATATCACGGCCTGTATAATAGACCGGACCGCCCGCGTTGGCGGATAAATAATCAATCAATAATTGCTTTTCTCTTGCGATGCCATCGGCGCCGCGGTTTTGCCAGAAACGGCCCAATTGGGCATCGCCCTGTAGACGGGGGAGAAGATCATTGCAAAAGGCTGAAATGCCATCATAGCCTCCCAAGCGGTCATAAAGTGATTTCGGGTCCATTGGCGTTCCTTTTATGAGTGTTTGTCATGTATTTGGGGGCTTATAAAGGAAAATATAGCCTGTTTACCCTTTATAGTCCAGTATTAGCATCTGGTTCTTCTTTATAGATAAAAGGCGTGTGATATAGAAAAGGTCATTGAAAAAATAGAATGTCTGTTAGAAGACACCCCGTTGGTCATTGGAATTAACGGGTTGGATTGTTCCGGAAAAACGACTTTTTCCAAGGCCTTGCATGGAAAATTAAGGGGCAGGAATATTAAAACTGCCCTATTGCATATTGACGATTATAATGATCTGAAGGTGCAGAAATTAATCTATCAGGCCCATGAAAAAGGCGATTTTACAAAAGACCTTTTAAATCTCTATTACAATAATAGTATCCATTATGATGCCGTTTTGCGTGCCGTGACAGCATCCCGCGAGAATTTTCAGGTCACGATTATTGAGGGGGTGTTTCTGTTCAAAGAATGTCTGTTGCCTAATCTGGATATCAAGGTTTTTTTGTCCGTGGACCCGGTACAGGCAAGGGCGCGTTATGTAAAACGTAAAGATGATATGGGGGACAAACGTCCGGTGTCAGTTTTTGATGAAATATGGATGCCGGCTTTTGCGCGTTACTGTAGCGAAGTACAACCGGAAAAAATATGTGATATTCATATGCCATCAAGTTGGATTTCGAGACCGTCCAGCAAGAAATAATAGGCCAGAAAAATCAGGGCAAATAGACTGATAACGCCGACAAATTTTAACTTGAAGCCATGCTGATGGTATTTTATGCGGTCCCGGTGCCGGARAACATCCAGCATTTCATCCCCGAAATAGATAGAGAGGAATGTGCCAAACCCGCTCAACATTATGATGCTCCAATAGGGGTAGGGGGTCATAATGATCTTTTTGAGCAGACCGGTCAGGATTGTTTTGTCATAGGCGGCACCGCCATCGGACAGGGCGTATATATTTATCAAAATTGCTATGGCCCACACCAGAATTTCGCTATAGAGCATGCGAAACCCGAAAGTCAGGCGAATGGGAAAGTCCAGCAGAAATCCGGCATCGGCCACCGGGGTACATAGAACAAAGAAACTCCATGTGAGGGCGGCAACAATACCTCCGGTCAGGAGGCCGTATTCATATGTCAGGTAACCGAAGTAGAGGATCAGTACACATAAGAGCAGTAAAAATTTTAGCACCACTTCACGGTGGGTTTCAATTTTATGAAATTTATCTAATTCCAAAGCCAAGTCTGTCCTGCCTTAAAAACAATAATCAAATCAACAAGCTTACGCCGCTGATGAGCAGTGTTGCACTTATCGCCCAATTAATCCACCGATTAAAAATGATAAGTTTTTCAAGTAACACAAACAGGCTGAGGATTAAAATCCAGATTAAATTCATCACCCCGAAAAAAAACAACAGAGCCATAATCAACCAGCAACAGCCAATGCAATAGAGTCATTCACGCAATGACCACCGTCGCCACCGGTGGGTTTTCCACCAAGG
>NVSZ01000077.1 GCA_002732845.1 Rhodospirillaceae bacterium | reverse complement strand
AACAAGTCGGCAGCCGCCTGTTCCCCGCCTTTGGCGGCGTGGTCATGGTTGAAGCCGCCAAAGAAATCTACGGCGGACAAGTCGCCATCAAAAAAGAACCCAAACGAAACTTCGCCCTAGCCCCGCCAAGCGGAGAGTCCAACCGCATAAAAAACCACCGTGGATAAAAACTTAAATGGATACGACCAACTAGCCCACCCCGGCCTCGGCCCAAATGGGCAGCTCTTAAACCACAAAAACTTTTTTTACTTCTTCAGTAAAAACACAGCCTGTTCGCCGAACCAGTTGGCGACGGACACTGAGTTTCCGATGGTTTTGGAACTTCCGGCTTCGTCCAAGAACAGGCTTTGTTCAATGGTCAGGCCCATATGACGGGTCAGGCGGACAAAATCACGGATGGTGCAAAAGTGGATGTTCGGCGTGTTGTACCATTCGTACGGCAGGTTTTCAGACACCGGCATGCGTCCATTGAACAACATGTACATGCGCAAACGCCAATAGCCAAAATTCGGTAACGAGACCACCGCCCGTTTCCCAATCCGCATGGCTTGCTCTAACACGTCGCGCGGATTCATCATTGCCTGTACGGTCTGGCTGAGAATCACATAATCAAACGCATCATCGGGATAATTGTGCAGATCTTTTTCCACGTCGCCCTGAACCACCGACAAGCCCGCAGACACACAGGCTTGCACACCTTTGGTGCTGATTTCAATGCCCCGTCCATCGACGTTTTTGGTGCGTCCTAAATAATCCAACAAATCACCATTGCCGCAACCGACGTCTAACACCCGCGTRCCGGGCTCRATCATGTCGGCGATCAGCTGAAGGTCAATACGGATCGATTTTGGGTTTTCGGGAACCATCATGATTTTRCCCCTTTTAAGCCCCGGTGTTCGGCGCAACCTTCCAAAAAGCCTTCGAACACCTGATGAAAATCGGGTTCGTCCAATAAAAAGGCATCGTGACCTTTATCAGATTCGATCTCAACAAAGCTGACATTTGCCGCACCCGCATTCAAGGCATGCACAATTTCTCGGCTTTCGTGGGTTGGATACAGCCAATCGGACGTAAAGGACATCACCAAAAAACGCACAGGTGTATCTTTAAACGCCTTGGACAATTGCCCATCAAACCGTTCGGCCAGATCAAAATAATCCATGGCGCGGGTGATGAACAAATAAGAATTGGCGTCAAAACGGTCGACAAACGAACTGCCCTGATAACGCAAATAGCTTTCCACCTGAAAATCCGCGTCAAAACCATAGGTGACCTGATCGCGGTCTTGCAGATTTCGACCGAATTTCCGGGTTAGAGCGGCTTCGGATAAATACGTGATGTGCGCGGCCATGCGAGCCACGGCTAATCCCCGGTGTGGTTTTTTGCCTTCGGCTAAATAATTACCCTTGCACCAATCGGGGTCCGCCATGATGGCTTGGCGTCCGACTTCGTGAAAGGCGATGTTTTGCGCGGAATGACGAGCCGCCGTAGCAATTGGAACCGCCGCGAACACGTGGTCAGGGAACTGACAAGCCCATTCCAAAACCTGCATGCCGCCCATGGACCCGCCCACAACTGCAAACAGTTTTTCAATGCCCAAATGGTCGATCAAAAGCTTTTGTGCGCGGACCATGTCGCCAATGGTGATCACCGGGAAATCCCGCCCCCAATGCTCCCCCGTTTCGGGATTGATCGATTGCAGTCCGGTACTGCCCATGCACCCGCCCAAGATATTGGAACAAATGACAAAATAGCGGTCGGTATCGATGACTTTTCCGGACCCGACGACTTCTTCCCACCACCCGGATTTACCCGTAATCGGGTGTTTTCCGGCAGCAAAATGGTCGCCCGTTAAAGCGTGGCAAACCAAGATCACATTGGTTTTTTCCGCATTTAATGTACCCCAAGATTGATAGGCAATATCAATGTCGTTAAGGTTGGTTCCGCAGTCCAAAGACAGGGGGGTTTTGGTCGCCAAACGCACGCGTTCACCCGGCAAGGTCCACTCACCATCTGCGTACGCTTCATTTGCGTGATTTGTCTGACCGTGGCCTTTGGGCATGGGTTTTTGAGTTTCCTGTTCTTTACATAGACATCATAGCTAAGTTTGTGGCCCCAAAGTGTCAATGATTTCTTTGATTTTATGCCTCAATGTACTATCACTCATAACACACCCATAACGCCACAAACGGACGTAATACCATGGTACGCGACTTAAAAGACCTGCGCATCGACATTGATGCCATCGACAATCAAATCCACGACCTGTTGCAACAACGCACATTGGTCGTTGAAGAAGTGCGCRCGTACAAAAAGAACCAAGACATAAAAATCCGTCCGTCTCGCGAAGCCGAAATTATCTACCGCCTGTTTAGCCAACACAAAGGCAAATTCCCAAAAACCGAGCTGTTTCGCATTTGGCGGGAATTGATTGTGGCGACATTGCGCATTGAAGGCCCTTTTTCTGTGGCCGTGTTCACCAATGAAAACGATACCGGGCTTTGGGATTTGGCACGTGATCAATACGGCAGCTTTTCGCCGATGAGCCCCATGTCTTCGACCCGACGCATCATCGAAGCCGTGCAAAAACAAGACGCCACATTGGGTATTTTACCCATGCCCGCGCGCAAAGAAGAAGCGCCGTGGTGGCGCCGTTTGGTGTTTGAAAGCCCGGACACGCCGCGCATCATCGCGCGTCTGCCGTTTGTGCCGGGTGGAAATGCTAAAACATCCGAACGCGAAGCCTTGGTCATTTGCCCCGTGCCCAAAGAAGCCACGGGTCGCGACCGCACTTATTTAGCGTTGGAAAGCCACGAACAAATTTCATCGGCCAGCCTGATGGCGGCGTTTGAAAATGTTGGCCTGCCGGTTGTTTTCACGTCCGATTGCACAGACCCCAGCCGTCCTAAAATCTGGCAAACTTTGGTCGAAGTCGATGGTTTTGCCACCGCCGAAGACCCCCGAGTCAAGGCCGTTCAGGACAGCTTGGAGGGAATGATCACCCGTGTTGTCGATTTAGGGGGGTACGCGACCCCAATCACCGAATTGGAAATGGACGCCCAATAACATGTCCAAGACCATCCCGACCCGACCCGGAATTTCAAACATCACGCCTTATGTGGCCGGTGAATCAAAACTTGGCGGCAAGACCCAAGTGATAAAACTGTCGTCGAACGAAGGTGCCTTTGGTCCCAGCCCGAAAGCTTTGGAAGCCTTAGCTGAAGCGGCCAAGGACRTGAACCTGTACCCTGATGCGGGTTCAAACGCTTTGCGCGCCGCCATCGGTGAACACTTTGCCCTTGATCCAGAGCGCATTGTTTGCGGGGCCGGATCGGATGAAATCATTTCCCTGTTATGCTTTGCTTATGCAGGCCCCGGCGACGAAGTTTTGTATTCCGAGCATGGTTTTTTGATGTATCCGATTTCCGCYCATGCGGCGGGSGCGACCCCTGTGAAGGCMCCRGAAWMGAACCTSACCACCGATGTGGATGCGGTRTTGTCTTGTGTCACCGACAAMACCCGRATTGTKTTCATCGCCAACCCSAACAACCCAACSGGCACCTATTTAAGCGCAAAAGAAATGAARCGYCTGCGCGAYGGWTTGCCMCAAAACGTRTTGTTGGTGATTGATGCGGCCTATGCCGAATTTGTCGATGAAGACGATTATAATGCAGGCATGGACTTAGTCGACCGAGGCCAAAACACCGTCATGACCCGGACCTTTTCCAAGCTGTTTGCGTTGGGCGGATTGCGAGTGGGTTGGGGATATTGCCCGACCGAGATTGCCGATACCTTAAACCGCGTGCGCGGACCGTTTAACGTGTCCAGCGCCGGACAAACCGCTGCTATAGCGTCGCTTGCCGATCATGACTTTCAGGACATGTCCCGCCAGCATACCCAAGATTGGCGGGTAAAAACCGAAACCGCGTTGCAAGCGCTTGGCCTGAAAACCACAAAGAGTGTCGCGAATTTTGTGTTGGTCGAATTCAAAGATGCCGCCACCGCCGAAGGTTGCGATAAATATCTGCGCGACAATGGAATTTTAGTGCGGCGCATGAATGGTTATGGCTTACCGTCCTGTCTGCGCATTTCCATCGGTACGGGGGAACAGATGGAAACCTGTTTGGCGACCATTCGTTTGTTTTTGGAAGATACATTATGACCTCAAACCCGCCCCTGTTTAACCGTGTTGCTTTTATCGGTATTGGCTTAATTGGGTCAAGTCTGGCCCGTGCCATTCGCAAATATCATCTGGCAGAACACATCTCGATTTCCACGCGCCGCCAAGAAACGCTGGACACGGCCAAGGCTTTAAACCTTGGCGACAGCTATACAAAAGACCCCGCCGAAGCCGTCATCGATGCCGATTTGATCGTTATTTGCACCCCCATGGGCGCGTTCGAAGCCGTGGCCAAGGCCATTGCTCCGGCTTTAAAGACGGGCGCGATTATCACCGACGTCGGCTCCGTCAAAAGCACCGCCGTAAAGGATATTTTGCCGCACTTGCCCGCGGGTGTGCATTTGGTGCCGGGTCACCCGATTGCCGGAACGGAACATTCTGGACCCGAAGCTGGCTATGCCGATTTGTTTCCGGGGCGTTGGTGCATCTTAACCCCAATCGAAGACCATGAGTCTGACGCCGTTGAAAAAGTGAAGGCGCTTTGGCTGGCGTGCGGGGCTAAAGTTGAAATCATGACGCCCGACCATCATGATCGCGTCTTGGCGATCACGTCCCACCTGCCCCACCTGATCGCCTTTACCATTGTCGATACGGCCGCCCAATTGGCCGAAGACACGCAAAAAGAAGTCATTCAGTTTTCGGCTTCGGGTTTTCGCGATTTCACTCGCATTGCCGCGTCTGATCCGGTCATGTGGCGCGATGTCTTTTTATCAAATAAAGAAGCCGTGCTGGATATCTTAGGGCGTTTTCGCGACGATTTAGATCAATTGACCACGGCCATCGAAGACGGTGATGGGGCGTTATTAGAAGAAACCTTCGCGCGCACCCGCGCCATTCGCCGCAGCGTCATCGACGAAAAACAACACATTCCAGATTCTAAGCCGCCTAAAAAGTCTTAATAAACGGGCGCGATGTCTTTGTAATTTCGCGGAGCTGGAACGTCTTCGACAACGGGTTCCGGCTCTGGTATGCCCCACGTCACGCGCCCAAGATCGAGAATCTTAATGGGACCAAGGCTTAACTTTTGATCTTTAACCTTCACCGACAAATTAATCGTCGCAGGACCACCACCCGGCGGACGTTTGCTAAAAGCCGACAAGGCCATGGTCGCGATGACCGCATTGGAAGGATCAATCTGTCCTTGAATCCGCAAAATTTCCAAGACCTTAAACAAACCTTCAAACTTGGTCGTAAAGGCCCCCGTGGGCTGAAGATTATCATCCAACGACAACATCCCGGATGTGGTCAAGCCCAATGGCCCGTTGCGGAGCTTAAATCGGCTGATGTCAATTTGATTTCCCCGCTGTTGCCAGCGCGGCAAAATCTGGCTGAGATCCCCAGCAAGTTCAGCAGGAGACAAGGGATCGGCAACCCTAAAGGTCAAACCCAAAACCTGTACCGTTTGGCCAAGAGGTAATTTTAAGGACTTGGGCAAACGTATCGCCGTTCCATCGGTGGAAAAATTCAAACCAGCTCCATTCGGATCATGGCTGACGTGCAGCTTAAACTTCCCCATGCTCAATTCAGATGCCGTTTGTTGTTCTTTTAATTTCAAGCCAACAATAGACACGTCTAAATTATCCGGCCAGCCATCGCCCGGATTTAAATCCACATTAAGGCTCGCCACTTCGCCCTTAAAAGACAAAGATTTTGCGACAAGGTTAACGGTGTGTTTGCCCGGAGCCTGAATATTTAAAGCCCACGGGTTCCAAGGCCGGGTCATCACCGTCAGGCTTTCACCCTGCCATTCAATGCGTTCGCCGAACGCATCACCCTGATAAACCGGAGCCTTAAGTGTTAAAACGATGCGCGCGGGATAGCCCGACAGGTCTAAGCTTTCATAACTGACTGTCGCGCCCTTTGCCCGCTCAGCGTCCATCCAATCGTTAAGCGCCGAATTCACCAAGGCTTGGGCAACAAACCAACCGCCCGTCCACAAGCCCCCAACCAGAAAAGCACTGATGATCAAGGCTACACCCGCTTGGAACCGTCGCACCCCTTTGGGGGGCTTATAGTTCATAGCCGGGTGGCTAAATTTTCCTGACGTGCGCCGCGGGGATTGAGCCATTTTTCTTTCGAATCGAATAAAGTCTAAGGTAACGAGAATTTACCACACCCTTGAGGCTCACCAAAAGAAAGGTTAGTGTCCTCAAATGACAAACGATGAAACTCTGCCTGATTTATGGGTGTTTGGCTATGGTTCGCTGATGTGGAACCCCGGCTTTCGCTATAAAGAAAAACGCTCCGGCCAGATTGATGGATTTCACAGAAGCCTGTGCATTCTGTCGACATCCTACCGCGGAACACCCGACAATCCGGGATTGGTCTTAGGTTTGGACGAAGGCGGCACATGCGAAGGCTTGGCCTTTTGCATCGCGCCCGAAGACATCGATGCCGCCGTGACGTATCTGGATGACCGCGAACAAATCAATCAGGTGTATTGCCCGGTTCATGTGGATGTGGTGCTGACAGACGGTCGCACCATTAACGCCTGCACCTTTGTCGCCCGAAAATCCCACGAACAATACGTCAATTTCCCCATCGAAAAACAAGCCGAATTGGTGGCCAAAGGTCACGGAGATCGCGGCTCTGCCCTAGAGTACCTGTCCAGCACCATCGAACGTTTCGATGATTTCGGCTTCGACGAACAAGAATTGCGCACCATCTTGGCGAAGGCGCAAAGCGCTTAAGTTCGCCCTAAAATTCTACCTTAAAATATCAACGAAAACGCGCCCAAGAATTCGTCGATGCTGGCGGGTAGGCGGCCGTTTTCCATCCAAAATAATCCGTCTGGCAGAATGAAYAAGAAAAATACGATGGCAAAGGCAACATAGCCGAGTTTTTCGGCACCCGGACTGTGCATGGTTCCGCATTTTGGGCAGACCATGATGTCCGTGTTGTATTCGGTTCTACATTTTAGRCARCGRCGTTTTTGCATATTTTTATCCACATTTCGAATAGCCGCAATCTAAACATGTGTCGCAGCCTTCTTGTTTGATGAGAGCAGGTTGATTGCATTTCGGGCAAAAGCCCATGCGCGGGTCACGGGTCGGCGCGGCTTCTTCCTCCACAAGAGGGGAAACATCTAAGTTCACCACCTGAGCTTCGCGTTCGGGCATTTGTGGCTGGACCTCACCGCCTTTTAAAAAACCGATGACCTTCATATGTCGTTCAATGACTTCACCCAACGCCGCCAGCAAGGACGGGACATATTTTCCGCCAACCCAGTGACCGCCYCGGGGATCAAAGACGTTTTTCAGTTCTTCGACCACAAAAGATACATCGCCGCCACGCCGGAACACCGCAGAAATCATGCGGCACAACGCCACGGTCCACGCATAGTGTTCCATATTTTTAGAATTGATAAAGATTTCAAACGGGCGTTCGCGACCATTATCATCCAAATAATCATTCAGCGTCACATACAACGCATGCTCGCTTTCGGGCCAGATGAGCTTATAGGTATGACCTTTGAGAGATTCCGGGCGTTCCAGCGGCTGGAACATTTGATGCACGGTCGAGCCCATTTCGGATGTGGATTTCGCCGAGCGCGCCGTTGGCGCATCAAATTGCAACGTGGTTTGTTCCGGTTGTTTGGCTTTTTTAGCCGATTTCACTTCCAAAACTGCACCCGTTACATCGTTCGGGCGATACGTGGTGCACCCTTTGAGGCCCAGATCATAGGCTTCCATATAGATGTCTTTGAAATCATCAAACGCAATATCTTCGGGGCAATTGATGGTTTTTGAAATGGAACTGTCGATGTGTTTTTGCACGGCGGCTTGCATCACCAAGTGTTCTTTGGGCGATAACGTTTGAGAATCCACAAAAGCATCGGTCAGCGGGGCATTTTCACCAACAATTTTCCGGTACAAACGATACGCATAATCAGAAACGTCTTCTTCTTTGCGCGTGCCGTCCGGTTGCAGCACATGGCGGGTGTATTTAAAACTGAACACAGGTTCCAAACCCGATGACACATTGCCCGCAAACAACGAAATCGTGCCGGTGGGCGCGATAGACGTCAGCAACGCGTTGCGAATGCCATGATCACGAATGGCATCTTGAACATCTGGGTCCAAACGCTGGATCATTTCACCCTTTAAATATTTATCGGCGTCATACAGCGGAAACGCGCCTTTATCTTGGGCCAATTCGACGGAGGCCATATACGCCGCGCGTTCAATCGCTTTCATCCATGTTTCGGTCAGTTGCACCGCCCGATCTGATCCATAGCGCACGCCGCACATGATCAAAGCATCGGCCAACCCCGTCACTCCAAGGCCAATGCGGCGTTTGGATTTGGCTTCGTTTTCTTGTTCCGTCAGTGGAAATTGCGACACATCGATGACATTGTCCATCATGCGCACGGCGGTTTTCACCAAACGCGACAAGGCCGGAAGATCAATATCGGCACCATCCGTAAACGGGTCCATCACCATGCGCGCCAAATTCACCGACCCCAGCAAGCACGCGCCATACGGCGGCAACGGCTGTTCGCCACAGGGATTGGTCGCGTGGATGGTTTCACAATAATTCAAAGCGTTGAGACGATTGATGCGATCAATAAAGATCACGCCGGGTTCCGCGTAAGCATAGGTGGCGTGCATGACCTTGTCCCACAATTCGCGCGCGCCCAGCGTTTTGTAAACTTCGCCATCAAAAACCAAATCCCAGCTTTCATCAGCCTTAACCGCCGCCATAAACGGGTCGGTGATCAACAGCGACAAATTAAACATGCGCAGGCGACCGGATTCTTGTTTGGCTTCGATGAAAGCTTCGATATCGGGGTGGTCACAGCGCATCACGCCCATCATCGCACCACGGCGCGACCCGGCACTCATAATGGTGCGGCACATGGCATCCCAAACGTCCATAAAGCTTAGAGGTCCAGAAGCATCAGCGCCGATCTTTTCAACCCGCGCCCCCTTGGGTCTTAAGGTTGAAAAATCATAGCCAATGCCGCCCCCTTGCTGCATGGTCAAAGCGGCTTCTTTTAGTTGGTCAAAGATGCCCCCCATCGAGTCCGGGATTTCTCCCATCACAAAGCAATTAAACAGCGTCACACGGCGTTCAGCCCCGGCACCAGCGATAATGCGGCCAGCGGGCAAAAACTGAAAATTGGACATAATTTCGAAAAAACGCTCTTCCCAAAGCTCCGGCGTGTCTTCACCGACCGCCAAGGACTTTGCCACCCGCCGCCACGTATCATCAATGGTTTTGTCCACAGGACGCCCATCGGTGCCTTTTAAGCGGTATTTCATATCCCAAATTTGTTGGGAAATAGGGGCGATCGGCATCATAGCTTCAAAGGCTCCGGTTCTCTACGTCACAAGGACTAGATGACATTAAAAAATAGTCTCAATCAAATTTTGTCTGACCCCAATAAAATAGGGGACGACGGCCTCCGCAAACAGCATGTAACAAACTGAAAAACAATACTAATATAAGCATTCAACATTCGATGGTATGGAGAACAGTAAGGAGAGAATAGCATATGTTCCCCCTACGTTCCAGACCGAAAGTATCACAGCCGTGTGCAGACCCCGCATCCTACACATTGGCGCGCAGATATCAGCTGTTTGTTTTGCTCGTTATTAAATTGTATCCACAGGTCGCATGTGGGTAACCTGAACGCAGAAAAGTCCCCAATCTTATCCACAAGGGAGAATGTCCTCTCGCAACACAGGGAAAAGGCTTTATTTTCAACCAGACACGTCGTTTTCTGAAGGTTCTAGTGCGGGTAAGGCTTGAGGGCAATTGGCGCGCGCATCCTCTATTAAAAGGTTGGTCGTGGTTTCCATGCGGTCTTGCAAATCTTTCATAAAAGCTTTGCGATCAAGGCCTTGTTCCATGGCTGGCAGAAACTCGATTGTGATACATCCGGGACGCTTTAAAAAGCTGCGACGCTGCCAAAATAAACCTGAATTTAAGGCCACCGGAATGACCGGGGCATCGGTGCCTCTGTACAGCGCCGCGATGCCCGGGTGATAGGTCCCGGGTTTGCCGGGATGGGCGCGTGTGCCTTCGGGAAAAATCACCACATTTTGGCCCCGAGCAATGCGTTCTTTGGTGCCCGAAATCATCTTTTTCAAGGCTGAGGCCCCGGCTTTGCGATCAATGGAAATGGCCCCGCTGCGGCGCAGGTGCCACCCAAAGAAGGGAATCGACAACAGCTCTTGCTTTAAGATATAGGCTGGATCATTCACCAATAAATAAAAAGCTCCGGTTTCCCACGCACTTTGATGTTTGCAGGCAAAAATACACGGCTCATCGGGCAAGTTTTCAAGGCCCTTGACCTGCCACGTGAGCCCCGCCAAGGGCTTTAACCCTCTTAAGATCACCCATGCCCACAGTTTCAGGCCTTTTTGAAGCACACTGCGCGGGAACACCAACACCGGCAACAACGCCACGGCAAAGCTTATGCCAATGCCAAAAAAAAGAATGTTGTACAAAAAAGACCGCAACACGAGCATGAATTATTTATCCCTAGAAAAAATAAACCTCAGGCGGTGACGCACCCAAGCCATTAAAAATTTATTGTATTCACTAACAATCAACCCCGTGGTGCCGGGCCAAGCCCACCACCGCGCCTGTTTAACATAAACCGTGAAGACCGGGTGTTGGACAATATCGGCACCGGGCAGGCTGTGTTCAAATTCCAAGATGGCGCGCGGCATGTGATAAGCACTGGTCACCAAACGCAAACTGGTAAAGCCATGCTTGGCCATCCAATCGCGCGCTTCAATCGCATTGCCAATGGTATCTTCGGCGTCATAACCAGGATCGATGCAACAGTCTTCGCTGTTTGAAGTTTGGCGATTTACATCCCACAAAACTTTTAAGTCCACACCTTTAAAAACACCGGAAATCAGCAAACGGGTGCCGAAACCTTCCTCCAGCAGGCGAAAACCTTCGTCCAGACGGCCCCGCCCCCCGGTCAGCACCACAATCGCATCGGTTTTATAAGTTGGTTGGCTGATGCTGGTGGGGATTGAATCGGCATAGCGAAACAATCCGGCGCCCCAAATGCCCGCCAACAAAACAAGAGCCGCACCAATGCGACTGATCGCGGGACCCGCATTTCGGCGGTGCGGATGACGTACCATTTACAGCATCCTCCGTAAATTGCGCATCACCGTATGGCGCGCGGTCATACCCGCCACCACCGCCGACAACAACGGCAATACCGCCAACGACAGCCACCCCAACAAGGGCATTTCAATGTCAGGCAACAGGCCGGCTTCCATACGTCCGGCCATGTGGCCCAACAGCAACAGAGTCAATATCGCCAAACCGATGCCATACAATCCGCCCTTAAGCCCCATCGCCATGGCGCGCCCGGCAAATTGCTTTGCAATATAACGGTCATGGGCTCCGGTTAAGTGGAGCACTTCAATCGCTTCGGCGTGCACGGTCAGGCCCGTGCGGGTGGTGAAAATCACGGTCCCCGCCGCCGACAATAAAATAAA
>NVSZ01000076.1 GCA_002732845.1 Rhodospirillaceae bacterium | reverse complement strand
GCAGACCAGTTTTTGTCCGTGAAATCGGGTCATTAAGTTCTCGACATCTTAAATTGATTAAGAACGCGGACCTTAAACGATCCGCCAAAAATGACAAGTCACCAAATGCTCAAAAAAATGACCGGGGCTAATGGACCCGGTCATTTCCTGTTTACAGTGAAAAAAGAAAGTCTTCGAAAGAAGGAGGGGAGCCTCTTTAAAAAACAGTGTTCAAACGACGTGAGCAACTTGGGAGGAAAACCGACCGCGTCTTTTGAACAAGGGCATTTAAGCCCTCAAATGTGGCCGGTATGTGTCACAATAAGGGTCATATCGTGATTTAACACAAAATCAAAACAATGGTGCGCCCGGCGGGATTTGAACCCACGACCCCCAGATTAGGAATCTGGTGCTCTATCCTGCTGAGCTACGGGCGCATTGTTTATTGTGTGTTTGTGGGGCGCTTATACCATGGAATGCGGGGAGGGAAACACTCTCCTGTTCAAGAGCTTTCCACGCGGTTTCGCCCAGCTTGTTTTGCGGCGTACAAGGCTTTATCTGCGCGTTTGCAAAGTGCCTCTCCATCGTTTTCCCCAGAGCGGAACATGCTTACGCCCAGACTGACCGTTTGGGGGCTGACACCTTGGAAATCGTGGTCTTGTATGGCTTGGCGCAAACGCTCAGCGGCGATCGTGGCTTGTTCTAAATTGGTTTCGGGCAACAACCATGCAAATTCTTCACCGCCCCAGCGACAGGGTAAATCACGGGGCCTAGAAACCGTGCGAAGAACCTTTGCAAGATCGATCAGAACTTTATCGCCGCCATCGTGTCCATAACTGTCATTGACGTTTTTAAAGTGATCAATATCAATCATCACCATCGACAAGTCTTGCCCATCGCGTTTAAACATCGCCACTTCACGGAGCAACAAATCATTAAAGGATTTGCGGTTAAACAGGTTGGTCAAGGCATCGTACATGGCTTGATGACGATCTCCGGCGGTGCGCAATCCTGCGCGCACCTGAGCTTTTAATTCTTCGGGGTTAAAGGGTTTTGATAAATAGGCATCCGCGCCGGTATCCAGCCCAGAGACCTTATCTTTTATTTCCCCTTTGGCCGACAAAATGATGATGTACAACGCCGCAAGTTCCGGATCAGCGCGAATTTTCAAACAGGCTTCGTAACCATCCATAACCGGCATCATGATGTCGATGATCATCAGTTGTGGCTTATCACTGATGATTTTTTCAATCGCGGCTTTCCCATTTTCGGCTTCGATGATGTCATAGTCTTCGAGCGCAAGCTGCAGATTGAGCAAATCCCGAATATCGGGATCATCGTCAACAATGAGAATTTTAGGCCTATTTTCAGACATGAGCACTCTCCAAATATTTTTCGATTTGGTCTTCGAAATCTCGTTCTACGGGCTTGCTGATATAGCCATTGCATCGGGCATCCAGGGCACGCCGCAAATGCTCAGGAATGCGCGCCGCGGACAATAAAATTATAAGCCCTTCGAAGCCTTTGTCCCGCAACCGTTCAACCACTTCTTCGCCATTAATTTCGGGCATTTGCATGTCCACTAAAATCAATTCGGGCGTTGCTTGAACGGCGTGTTCGATGCCCTTCAGCCCATTGGGTTGAGCGTGTACCGTATGGCCTCTCAACGACAGCCGTAAAGACACCATATCGGCAATATCTTCGTCATCATCAATGATCAGAATATCAGCCATCCAGCGTTCCCTCATTTGCGTCAAGCGGCAAGGTAAACGAAAACGTACTGCCTTCGCCGAAGATGCTGAACAGATGAATTTCGCCGCCATGAAGCTCAACAAGATTTTTACTAATGGCGAGCCCCAATCCGGTGCCACCCCGGTTGCGGGTTGATGATCCATCCACTTGTTTAAAGCGATCATAAACACCGGCTTGGCCTTCTTCGGGAATGCCGGGGCCGCTGTCTTGTACCGATACAGTGACATCTTGGTGGGTATTGCCGATGCTCAAACGAATGTTAACTTGACCGCGTTCGGTAAATTTAAGGGCATTACCAATCAGATTGATGAGAATTTGGCGAATGCGCATTTCATCGACAAAGACGTGACACGGTTCAACATCGACAATCATTTCAAGGCCCTTGTCGTGAGCAATTTTTTCCAAACCGCTGGCGACATCGGTGACGATATAGGCCAAATTTATTTCCGCCAAATCAAGCTTCAGCTGGCCCGCTTCGATGGTTGAAATATCCAGCAAATCATTGACCAGATCCAAAAGATGAAGCCCTGACTTTTCCATTTTCGAAGATATTTTTTCTATAATTTCGGCTTCGGGTAGTTTTTTGGCGTTCGTCAGCAATGGAATATAGCCCAAAATCACCGTGAGCGGCGTGCGCAGTTCGTGGCTGATGGTGGAAATAAACTCATCCTTCAAACGATCCATTTCTTTGCGTTCTGTGATGTCGCGGATAATGCCCAAGAAGCGTTGTTCGTCCCCCAGTTTATATTGAGAAATTTGCAGTTCCATGGGAAATATTTTGCCATTGGCGCGCAGGCCAAGAACTTCACGGACTTCGTCAATAACGTTGGGTATTTTAGTATCTCTGTATCTTTTAAGGTATCCATCATGAGCATCGAAAAAGGGATTGGGCATCAGCATTTTAACATTTTGATTTAAAAGCTGAGCTTTGCTATGGCCGAAAATGCGTTCCGTTGCGGGGTTAATTGATTGAATAAGGCCCCGGTCATTAATGGTAATGATGCCATCCAAAAGATGATCAACGGTGGCGCGCAGGCGGTTTTCGTTTTCTTGAAGCGCATGACTAATTTTAATTTCGCGGCGAAAAACCGAAAGCATATTCAACAAAAGCCCCGTCAGCACACAAACATARCTGACCTTTTTTAAGGTGTGYGCGGCGTCAAATTCATAATCAAAAATYTGSCCSGACARCGRCATGAAAACCACCTGACTGAYCACRCCAACRAYCAACGACAAAACCARCCARTGTTCAAARGTATCGTGGCGCCAATGWYCTTTTTTCAGRTAACCGAYCARRGCRMCTAAAAAAAACAGRGCGGGYAAAAATTCTTCGGGGCGATGAAAAAAGAATTCCGGATAATACGCACGGGGCAGCGGCACTAAGGTGAAAAATAAAAAACTCGCAAGGGTAAAGGCACCAGCCCCCCAATAAACTGTGGAATCTGACATTGTCAGGGGGTGACCCAAATGCTCTTCACGTTTCCACACGCCCCAACTGAGCACCATCATCACGGCCAAAAACTGCCGCGAAGCGACCCAGCTCCACGGAATCAAGGACGGCAAATCAGAGGGCATCATCGGTTTGAAATACGTAGAGGTCACAATGGCGTGAAAACCGTCTAAAAAACTGGTGCCCAAAAAGCCCACACCAATAAGCAAGAAGACACACTCTTTTTTGGAATAATAACGAAACAGAGCCATGATGCCGACGATCAGGGCCAAGAAGGTCGCCAGAACCTCCATCAAAGTATGCAGTTCTTCTGAGCCCTGCCACATCGAATTGCGACCAAGTAAAAGAACGCTGGACAAGCCCAGCGTTACAAATAGATAGGTTCTTATGCGACGTTGAGCAATCTGCAAACTGGTCCTCACTTCAACACTTTTAGTTTCATGAAGTATATGGACCTAAACAGGTCGCGCGCAAGAAAATTGGTTTGGGGGCTAATTAAAGAAATCTACAGGCATGGAATAATACAGCAGAGCCGATTCTGTGCCGGGGTTTGTTTTGCCCAAAGATGCATTTGAATAATGGGAAACCGACATGCCCATGCGCGAGCGATCATCAAATCGATAGGCTAATTCGACCTGAGAGCGAAATTCGAGTGCATAATCTAAATCAAGCTTGGTATTGCCGCCATTGTAATAATGAGGGGCAAAGCTGGGCGTCAAAACCCAACGCTTGCCAAAATAAATGTCAGCCAGAACACCCGCACCGACAAAAAAGCTGCTGGAGCTGTTGGTGGCCGCGACGGCGACAAACGGTTTGAAAATACCAAAGAATTTTTTATCGTGGCGATACTCAACGCGGAGCTCAACGCCTTCATCTTTTTGACGGTTCCAGTCATAGGTGCCCGCGCCAAACGAAATAAATGCAGGATCATCAGCCAAGGCTGGTGTGAATGTTGAACCCATCACAAATGCAGCTGACAATGTTGTCAACGCCAAGCTTGAAACGAACTGTTTTAACGTAAAGCGCATGATATCCCCATTTTTCTTTTATGGTCCGCATTTAAGGGGAAAAGCCCCTTTAAATCAATGATTTTCTGTCAAAAGCTTCGCCAATTCATCGGCGCCGCGCACCATCTCTTGGGCGATGTGGGGCTCAAATCCAGAATGCCCGGCATCGGTGACAACGGTGAGTTTAGAGCCCGGCCACGCAAGATGTAGTCGATAAGCCGATTCAATAGGGCAGACCATGTCATAGCGACCTTGCACGATGATCGCAGGCAAGGCTTTGAGGGCCCCTATATTTTGCATCAATTGGTCGGGATCTAAAAATAGTTTATGTTTAAAATAATGGGCTTCCAAGCGCGCAATCGACAAGGCATAGTCATCAAAAGCATCGCCACCGGCGGGAAGACGGGGCGGAAACAAGGTCGAGCATTCAATTTCATAATGTGCCCAAACCCGCGCGGCTAAAATCGCCGCCGTCGGATCGCTGCCCGTTAAGCGGTCGTAATAAGCCTCAAACAAAGCATCCCCCGTTAAGCCGCCGACATGATCGGAAAACGTTTGATAAGCTTCGGGAAAAACTTTGCCCATACCCTTTAAAAACCAATCGACTTCGCCTTGGGTGCCTAAAAACACGCCGCGCAGAAGAAACCCTAAACAGGCTTTGGCATGGCGTTCTCCATAAGCCAAAGCCAACGTCACCCCCCACGATCCTCCGGCCACCAGCCATTGATCGATGTGCAAATGAGTGCGCAAGGCTTCAATGTCTTCGATCAGGTGATCAGTGGTATTGGCGTGGGTGCTGGACGATGGCGTGGACCGCCCTGCCCCGCGCTGGTCAAATTGAATGACGCGGTAAATATCTGGATTAAAATAGCGGCGTTGCTGGGGGGAACAGCCCGCACCGGGGCCGCCATGCAAATACACCACAGGCAGACCGTCTGGATTACCCGCCACCTCGAAATACAAGGTATGCCCATCCCCGACGTCTAAATGCCCTGTGGTATAAGACTTAAAGGCCGGATACAGCCCGTTATCGTGTATACTGTCCATAAGGTATTATACGACGAGATATTATTTCGGAAACACCGCATATGCATTTGCTTAAATATTTATTGCTCTGTCTCACAATTGCGGCCCCGACTTTGGGCGCGGACTTAACAAGCTTAAAAGATGGTGGCATTCATAAAGTTGTCTCGGTGGTTGATGGAGATACGGTAATTTTGAATAATGGACGCCAAGTGCGCTTGGTGGGCATACAGGCACCAAAACTGCCTTTGGGACGCACAAATTTTAAAGCCTGGCCTTTGGCTTTAGAAGCCAAGGCTTTTTTGGAAGATTTAAGCCTGAGCCAAGACGTTCAGGTGCGTTTGGGCGATCATCCCGAAGACCGCCACGGACGTATTTTAGGCCATCTCATCCGGGTGTCCGATGGGTTATGGATACAAGGCGAATTGTTAAAAGCGGGTCTCGCACGGGTTTACACCTTTGCCGATAATCGTAAATTAGGGAGCGAAATGCTGGCCCTTGAACGCCAAGCCCGCGCCGATCAAAAAGGCCTGTGGACTTTGCCGTTTTATGCCATCCGCACCGCCGATAATGCGCGTCATGATTTCGGCACGTTTCAGCTGGTCGAAGATCGCATTGTCGATGTTGCGAAAGTGAAAAAACGCATTTATTTAAATTTTGGCCCCGATTGGCGCACCGATTTTACGGTGCAAATCGATGCCCGCAAGGCAAAGCTGTGGCGTGCCCAGGGTCTTGATCTTTTGACGTTAAAAGGAAAACGGGTGCGCGTACGGGGCTGGATCAAGGAAAAAAACGGACCTTTGATCGCCTTAGACCACCCGGAACGATTGGAATTAATTTCCCCGTAAGGTATAAGTACGTCCATCAACAACCACATGAAAAACCACATGAAAAATCGCATAAAAATTGTTGTCGCTGTTGTCCTCACCGCCCTCGTCTTGGGGGGCTGTTCTGTGAACCCCGCGACCGGAAAACAAAGCTTTACGGGCTTTATGTCGCCGGAAAAAGAGTTGCAGGTGGGAGCCGAAGAACATCCCAAAATGATCAAACAATTTGGCGGAGTCTGGGGCGACCGAGCGTTGTCCGTCTATGTCCGGAAATTGGGACTGGAACTGGCCAAAACATCTGAAAAACCCGACCTGCCTTGGGAATTCACCGTTCTCAATGATGCGGGCGTGAACGCCTTTGCGTTGCCGGGCGGGTATGTTTATGTCACCCGTGGATTATTGGCCTTGGCCAGCGACAAGGCTGAATTGGCGGGCGTGCTCAGCCATGAAATCGGCCATGTCACGGCGCGTCATACGGCGCAGCGCTATAGTTCAACCGTGGCGGCGAACGTGGGCGTACAGGTTTTGGGCGTGCTGAGCCAAGTGGCCGGACTTGGGCGCATTGGCGGCGACCTCGCATCTATTGGGGCCAACGCGGCCTTAAAAGGCTATTCACGTGGTCAGGAATTAGAAAGCGACATGTTGGGCGTGCGCTATATGACCAAGGTCGGCTATGATCCCGAAGCCCTAATCAGCTTTTTTCAAAAGYTACGTGCGCATCAAGAAATTGAAGCCATCAAAGCGGGCAAAGACAAAGACGCCGCGGATCAGACCAATATTTTTGCGACCCACCCCCGCACCGCAGAACGCATCGAACAAGCCATCGACCTGTCCGAACCAGATGGGGGCAAATYTGATGGGGCCAAACCGGTCCGGCGTGATGGTGATGAATACCTAAACCAAATCGATGGTTTGGTGTTTGGCGATGATGCAAAAGAAGGCGTCATTCGCGGCCGGGTGTTCATCCACGCAGACCTGAAATTTCGCTTCGAAGTTCCCGAAGGCTTCACACTTGAAAACAAGCCAGACATGGTTTTGGCCAAACACAGCGATGGCGCGCTGATTAAGTTTGCCATGGCCAATGCTAAAGATGTCCACAAAGCCGGTGGCATGGAAAAGTACTTCGAGATCAAATGGGGATCGGGTTATGACTTCAGCAAAAAGGAATGGCTGGACATCAATGGCATGACCGCGATTACGGGGGAAACCACGGTGTGGACCGGTCGGTCGAATACGGTTTTGCGCCGGGTTTTAATTGAACGCGATCGGAATACCTATTGGCAATTGCAATTTGAAATTCCACCCGATCAAAAATCAAAGCTAAATGAACCTTTGCGCCAAACCACCTACAGCCTAAAAGCGCCAAATTCCCAAGAATTAGCAAAGGCAAAATCTTGGCGTGTCCGGGTTGTTAATGTTGGGGCTCGTGTAACCTATGATGATTTGGTAAGCTCTATGGCGATGGAAGACCTGAAAGCGGAATGGTTTCAAGTCCTCAACAATCTAAAGGCGGGTGATCCCTTGCCAAGAGGTCAACGCATTAAAGTGATTAAATAGATTAGAGAACAGGGCAATGGAACACCAAGAAGCCTCTTCGATTGATAGCGAAATTTCAGATGCCATGCTGCACACCATCGGAGCGTTGGTGGTGGTGCTGGATAAAGACGGTAAAATCGTCCTGTTTAACCAAGCCTGTGAAACCACAAGCGGGTATACCGAACAGGACGCTTTGGGGAATTCCCCTTGGGACTTTCTTTTGCCCGAAGACATCAAGGACGCGGTCAAAGGTGTTTTTTCACGATTGGTCAGCGGTGACTTTCCCAACAGTTATGAAAATGCCTGGGTCTCTAAACAAGGTGAGTTGCGTCATATTTCTTGGTCCAATACCGCTATTTCGAATGCGGATGGTGGTGTTAAGTATGTGATCGCTACCGGAATCGATATCACCACGCGCAAACAAGCCGAAGAAGCCACCAAGGCTGCCGATCTGGCAAAATCAGCTTTTTTATCTTCTATGAGCCACGAATTGCGCACCCCTTTAAATGCGATTTTGGGGTTTGCACAGGTGCTTAAATTTGATGTCCAAACCCCGTTAAATACCAAGCAAATGGATGCAACAGATCACATCATCAAGGGCGGCGAACATTTGTTGAACCTGATCAATGATGTTTTGAATTTGTCTAAAATTGAAGCTGGAAACATTGGTTTACAGATCGAGGCCATAAATACAAAAAACCTTTTGAGCGAATGTATTTCAAGCATTTCCCCATTGTACACCGAACTGAACATAAAAATCGACGCCGAGAATTTTTCCGGAGCTATGGTGTTGGCAGACCGTGTGCGTTTGAAGCAGGTATTGCTGAATATTTTGTCCAATGCCATTAAATACAACCGCATAAATGGCAGCGTTCATATTTCCAGCGGCCGAACAGATCAGGGCCAGCACCGCATTTCGATTACCGATACGGGTCAAGGTATTCCGGCCCATAAACACAAAGATATTTTCGAACCCTTTTCCCGCTTGGGCGCAGAAAATTCAGACATTGACGGAACCGGCATTGGCCTCACCATTACCAAGCAATTGTTAGAAGCCATGAACGGGTCCATCGATTTTAAAAGCCAGGACGGAGAAGGTGCAACATTTTGCATCGACCTGCCCCTTTCCAAATCCCAGACCAAGACCCAAGCCAGCCCCCTGCCGACGCATGGCAAACAGGACGTTCATATAAAGGTCTCGCCCCGCGCAAAAGCCGTTCGCGGTCGCATTCTTTATATCGAAGACAATCCAACAAACGCCATGTTGATGGAAACCATTTTGGACGACGTTGAAGGCGTTAATTTGCAAATTGCCGCCACCGCCGAGCTTGGTTTAAAGGCCGCCCAAGACAATCCACCCGACCTGATCTTGATGGATATTCACCTGCCCGGCATGGACGGTTACGAGGCTTTGCAAAAATTAAAGGCCGATTCAGATACCCAAAACATCCCGGTGATTGCCATCAGCGCCGATGCTCGGCCAGATGAAATTATAAGAGGCAAAGCCTCCGGATTTTTAGACTATGTCACCAAGCCTTTTGATGTCCCACAATTAATCACCCTCATTTCCGAAACGCTGAGCCTTAAATAAGGGCGTCTCTTAGACATAAAAAAAAGCCGAGGATTTAACCCCCGGCTTTTTAAATTTTAAGCGACCTCTGTTCCATCGCCTTCTTCGGGCTCGGGTTCCTTCGGCGGAACATAAAGGATTTTTTCAAGCTTGATCTGAGCTTTTTCCACATCCGTTTTGTCAACTGCGGCCACTTCCGTGGCAAAGCGTTCAATCGCTTTTTCATAAATTTGACGTTCGGAAAAAGACTGATCGGGTTGGTCCGGGCGGCGGTGAAGGTCCCGCACAACTTGGGCCAGCAATTCGGGATCACCAGAGTTAATCTTGGCTTCGTATTCTTGAGCACGACGGCTCCACATGGTGCGTTTAACGCGAGCGCGACCTTTTAACGTGGTCAACGCACTATCCATGATTTTTTTAGAGCTCAACTTACGCAAGCCTGATTCTTCAACCTTATTGGTCGGGACGCGCAACGTCATACGGTCCGATTCAAATAAAATGATGTACAGTTTAAGGGCATGCCCAGCAACTTCTTGGTTTTCGGTGCCCGTAACCTTGCCCACGCCGTGGGTGGGGTAGACCACGTAATCACCGGTGCTAAAAATCATCTTGTCTGCCATGTGTCGCCTTTTGATTTTTTTGTTTAAGTTTTGTTTTCATACAAACAAAAGCCGGCCCTCAAGGACCAGCTTGAAATTACCATACCACATTTTGGGGCAAAAAACACCCCCTTTGAGGCACAAGGCACTCAAAAGGGGCGGTTTTAGATGGGTTTAATCGCCTTTGCCGGGCTTTTCACTCAACAGGCTGGCTTTGTCTGCTTTACCATTCCAGTCTTCGGCGTCGGCGGGTTGTTCACCTTTGCGGGTGATGTTTGGCCATTCGGCAGAAAACTTGGTGTTGATGTCCAACCATTTGTCCAAACCGGGTTCGGTATCAGGCAAAATAGCTTCGGCGGGGCATTCGGGTTCGCAAACTCCACAATCAATGCATTCATCAGGATTAATAACGAGGAAGTTTTCCCCTTCGTAGAAACAATCTACGGGGCAGACTTCGATGCAATCTTGGAATTTACATTTGATGCAGTTTTCAACGACGATGTAGGTCATGTAGGTCTCCGTGAATTAAATATCTGCCTTTGTTTACGCCATTTGTGACAAAGGCTCAAGCCCAGAAAATTTAGGGGTATTACAGACCTAATTTAGCCAATACGCGTTTGCGGGCCTCGCCGCTTTCGCGGTCTGATACATGCAACAATCCGTTTAGGCGACGCACAAGATTGGCTTCATAATCATCCAACTCGCCATCCGCATAAACCACTTCCCACAACATTTCGATCATGTTGACGCGTTCGTCGTGTTCAAACTCATTTTTAATGGTGCGAGTCAGGGTGTAAAGTTCACTGGACTCTTCAACAGCGGCTTCGGCATCACTGATCAATTCAACAGTTTCGGCTTCGGACAATTCAAAACGATTTTGCAAAAGGGCCTGAATAGTGGTCCGTTCCGCATCGTCGAATTGGCCATCCATAACGGCGGCTTCGACCAACAAAGCGGCAGAGGCAAGTTTCAGATCAGATTGAGGGCGCGCAACCGTTTGGTTTTTGTCGCCGGAAAAAAGAGCTTCTTTGATACGTTTTAACATAAGGATTCCTTTAGAATTTTTTCAACAAACTAATCTGTTTCCTTGAGCCGATCAAGGGCGCGGCGTTCGGCTTTGGTGGGGCGGCCTTGGCCCGGTTCTCGAACCGCTGGCGGAGCCGAAAGATTTTTGGCCCGTTTAAGCGGCGTGGGGCTTAGGTCTTCATACAAAGTTTGGGCTTCGGATGCGGGACCGCGACGTTTTCCCATGTCTAAAATTTTGACGATTTTCACCTGTTCGGCCTTGGCAAAGGTCAGCACATCCCCCGGCCCCACCAAAACGTGAGCCTTGGATATGGTCTCGTCATTCAGGCGCACCTTCGATCCTTGGCAAAATTTTCCAGCCAAGGTGCGACTTTTGAAAAACCGGGCATGGTACAGCCATTTGTCAACGCGCAGGCGAACAGGGCTCATTTTTTGAGTTTAAGCTGCTGCAACATGGCAAACGGACTGTCCGGATCAATTTTTTGAGCCTGAGGTTTGGCTTTTTTGGGCGGAGCCTTTTTCTTGTCCCCGGATTTCGGTTTAGGTTTGCCTTTGCCTTTACCGTGGCCTTTGGGTTGCCATTTACCCTCTTCTTTAGCGGGGCCAAATCCAAGGGTTTGCAAAATGGGCGGCAAATCGTCGACGCCACAGCCCGCCAGAGCCAAGAAATCTTCGTTCGCCACAAACGGACCTTTGGCTTCTTCTAAGCGTTTCCACGCCATTTCAGCCATGCGTTCCAACATGTCGGCGCGAATAAACAGGTTTCCGGCGGGGCGAAAGCCAGCCGCGCGCAACCAGCCTTCGGGCTCATGTTTTTCACGTTTTAGGGAACACCGTCCTGCGGGCGGCGGGCCCAGGGGTTCGACACCTTCGTGCACGGCCCATAATAAGACGGACAATTCAACGGCCG
>NVSZ01000075.1 GCA_002732845.1 Rhodospirillaceae bacterium | reverse complement strand
CCGGGCGTGTCAGTGCCGGACTGGCGGCTGAAATCGGTACCATGCGGGTAACCGAACAAATCGATGCGCTGGCCGCCCGTGACTTTAACGGTTGGGATTTTGAATTTATCGGCAACATCGGCGATGGCGCGCAATTCTTTGGGCGTGGTAATGCCACCCCACATGCGCGGAACCACGGAATAGGTGCCGTCTTTTTGAATGTTGCCATGGGCGCGTTCGTTGATAAAGCGCGACCGCGCATCATCCACATATTCACCGGGCCAAGCGCACAATAAATAATAGTTCAACGCCGGACGACAGGTCGGGCAGCCGTCCGAAGTTTGCCAGTTTAAAAAGCGCATGGTGGACGGAATGTCTTTTAAGTCTTGTTCGACAATCGCGGCACGGACGTCTTCGTGGGTTAAGTCCGTGCATCCACACACGGGCTTTTCTTTTTCAGAGGTCGAAAAATCACTGCCTAAGGTCGACGCCATGATTTGTTCCACCAACCCCGTACACGATCCACACGAAGATGACGCTTTGGTGTGGGCGCGCACTTCTTCCAACGTGAACAGGTTGTTTTCGGTGATGGCTTTGACCACATCGCCTTTGCAGACGCCGTTACAGCCGCAAATTTCGGCATCATCGGGCAGGCTTGCTGCCGCGTTTTCGCCGCCGTGACCGGAATCTCCCAAATGGCTTTGTCCGAACAACAGGTGGGAACGAATGTCCTGGGTATCGGTTTGATCGCGCATCAATTGGAAATACCAAGCACCATCCACGGTGTCGCCATATAATACGGCGCCTTGGATAACACCATCTTTCAAGACCAATTTTTTGTAAGACCCATTGCCGGGATCGTTAAACACGATGTCTTCGGTGGTATCGTCACCAATAAAGTCCCCGGCGGAAAACAGATCAATGCCCGTGACTTTCAATTTGGTCGAGGTCATAGAGCCTTTGTAGGTGATGAAGCCCAATTCAGCCAAATGGTTGGCAACGACGCGGCCTTGTTCAAACAAGGGCGCGACCAAGCCATAGGCGATGCCTCTGTGCTGTACACATTCGCCGATGGCGTAAATGCTGGGATCAAACGTCAGCATCGAATCATCGACCACAATGCCGCGTTCAAAATGCAAACGGCAATCCGCAGCCAAGGTCGTGTTGGGGCGAATGCCCACCGCCATGACCAAGATATCGGCGGGAATTTCTGTGCCATCGGCCAAACGCAACCCGGTCACCCGGTCTTCGCCCATGATCGTTTCACTTTGCGCCGACATGGCAAATTTCAGGCCGCGCGATTCCAAATTGGCCTGAAGCATTTTGCCTGCGGTAACGTCCAATTGACGTTCCATCAAGGTGTCCATCAGGTGAACGACCGTGACCTCCATGCCTTGTTTCATCAATCCGTTTGCGGCTTCCAGCCCCAACAATCCACCACCGATAACAACAGCGTTTTTGTGGTCCTTTGTGGCTTTGATCATGGTGTCGACATCGTGGATGTCGCGAAAACCAATTACGCCGGGAAGATCGTGGCCGGGTAGGGGCAAAATCACCGGATCGGACCCGGTCGCCAGTAACAAACGATCGTATTCAAAAGCTTGCCCGTCGTCGGTGATGACGCGTTTTGATCCACGTTCAATCTGTACAATTTTGGTGTCGGTGTGAAGCGTGATGCCGTGCTCGTCATACCAAGCCCGGTCATTGATCATAATGTCTTCAATCTTCTTTTCCCCGGACAAAACCAACGACAGCAAGATACGGTTATAGTTGCCGTGAGGCTCGGCCCCAAAAACGGTGATTTCATAAAGATCAGGAGCAAGATCCAGCAACTCTTCAACGGCGTGCATACCCGCCATTCCATTGCCGACAACGATGAGTTTTTTAGCCGCTTTAGCCTCAGTAGACATAGGAGAACCTCTTTAAGTGTTGGTATTCCTCCTTCTAACGCAAGGCCCGTGCCAACAGGTCTGCACAAGTCATAAAAGTATTATTTGTTAATTATTTCAAATGGTTATTGTAAACTGTATATGCTTGTCGATTGTGGTCTGCAATGAGGTGCTTGCTATAAACGTCTAATTATTAGGCATGCATTATTATGTGCCTAATAATTAGACAGTTTGTTGTTGTGCTCATTTTCACAAAGATTACAGTGGAGCTTGCTCCGGTTTCTTTTTACAGTGTTGAATAATTTATTACCTGAATTTCAGTTGGTTAGGACGCGCAGGTGTTGAAAGAAAAATTCTTAACATTCTGGGCAAGTCTGCGCGGCGGTACGTGGCTTGTTGATGATCGAACCCGTTTTCTAGTTTATATGAGCGCGTTCATGACGGTGCCGTTGGTGCTGGTCAGCTTTGCCACGTATTTTAAAGTCGGCCTAACCAATGGTCGCGGCAATCTGTTGGGCGAGGACTTTGTTAATTATTGGATGGGCGCAAAATTTGCCCGGTTGGGCCACGGGGCTGATGTCTATGACAGACGGCGTTTATGTCTGCGTTACAAGACTTTGCCCAACTTCCTTTAGATTTTCACAATTATTCTTATCCGCCTTCGTTATTGTTGCTGACCTTGCCGTTGGCTTTTTTACCGTTTATTGGGGCCTTTGTCGTGTGGACGATTGCGGGGGGACTGACTGTTTTTGCGCTGGTGCGATCCTTTTGGCAGACCCGACCTGCGTTGTTGGCTATGGCGGCGGCTCCGGCCACTTATCTAAATGCAACGGGGGGGCAAAATGGGGCTTTATCGGCGGGTTTTTTAGGCGGCGGCTTGTTGCTGTTGCATCGATCGCCCCTGATCGCCGGAGTGTTGTTTGGGGCTTTGTCGTATAAACCACATTTGGGCGTGTTGATTCCGGTGGCCTTGGCCTGTGGTGGGCATTGGCGCGCCTTTGCCTCGGCCTTTGTCACGGTATTGCTCTTGGTGGGCGTAAGCGCGGGGCTATTTGGTTGGGGAGCTTGGATCGCGTACGGCGAGCGGCTGATTATGATGGGCGGCATTTTAGATGCCGGGGGATTAGAATTTTGGCAACGCATGCCGACACCTTATGTCGCCGCTCGATTGTATGGCTTCGAGCGCAAAACGGCCCTGTTGTTGCATTTACCAGTGGCTTTGTATGCTCTGTCGCGCGTGATTTCCGTTTGGCGTCGCCCGCAAGAACTGCCCAGTATCAAAGCCGCCGTACTGGTGCTGGCCATATTTTTGGTGACGCCGTATTTGTGGGATTACGATATGGTGATCATGATCGTCATCTTTGCGTGGCGTCTGCACGAAGGACAATTGCGGGCTTGGGAAGGCTCGGCTTTGGCGCTGGTAGTGGTGCTGCCGTATCTGTTGATCATTGCCGTAAATGTCTTGAATTTTGCCGTTGGCCCCTTGGTTCTTGTTTTCGCCTTATGGGCGGTCTCAACCCGTAAAAATTATTGAAGTTGTTGAAAATACGTGCTCTTTTACAGTCTTCGTGTTTAAGGAAAGACCATGAAGCATTTCTTCGTTTTTGCCCTGTTTGTTTTGATGTTTGCGGCCCTGCATAATCCTGCGGTGGCGCAAATTTCCATGTCCAGACCCCTGTATGAACCCAGCACCCGATTTGTCGAAAAGGACTTTGCCTGGTCGGCTCAAAAAGGCACAGGCGTAATTGCGGGGCGGGCCACGTTGCGGTCTCCGGGCGGTTATATTCAAACGGCTGACGGGGAAGAAGTCACCTTGATTGCCAAAAATGCCTATACGGATGAAATTGTCTTAAAAACCCGTGAAGAAGGTTTTTTTGATGAGTACCAAAATGTCAAAAAAGATTCCAAATATGACAAGTATCGGATCACCCAAATGGCCGATAAAAAAGGCGGCTTTCGGTTTGAAAATTTACCCGCCGGAGATTGGTACATCGTGACCCGCGTGATTTGGTATACCCGCGATCAAACCAGCCAAGTCCATTTGAACGGCGGGCTGTTGTGGGGAGAGATTTCGATTTTTAAAGGTCAGGTGCGTGACGACATCGAGCTCGACAGCACAATTCATATGGCCAAGTGAGCGTTTAGCAAGATTTCGAAAAATAGATATCGCCAAAATAAGCGGTGGCAGATGTTTTTGAATTGTCCGTATCGGTCATGATCGCCACACCATCGGCCATGTGCAGGTCTTGGTCGATCAGCCGTTGCACATCTTTCAGCACATTGCGGCTTTCTGTGACCCATTGCCCGGCCCGTGTTTGTCCACTTTGCACGACAAAATTGACGGAATTTTCCGTATAGGCATTGGGCCACGAGGACCCGATGGGGTTATTCCCAGACCACACATAATTAAGCGCACGGGTGTTCCAAAACGCGGTGCCCCCCGAAAAAACCACGTATACACGTGCCGCAAAATCGTCGCCGGCCTTGGTCTTTTCTGAAAGCCCCACCAAAGCGTTATCCACTTTCCATGACCAGTTCAGGCAAGGGGTGACGTTTAAATCGATGCTCAGGTCTTTGTAAAAGGTCGAGGCGCTGGCTTGGCTTTGCGCACTAAGCACAGTGCCGTTTACAGATTTTGTCAGTTCATACCGGGTTTTTTGGCTGAAAACTTTTTCTTTCCAGCCCGATATATCATTGGCCGAAAAATTACCGATAACGTGTACATGGTTGTGTGCCGTTACAGGCAAGGGCAAAGCCATTAAGCCAAAAATCAAACAAAGGGCTGGTTTTTGCATTATCAACTAAAGCCCTTGGGGCCAACCCGCACAGCTTCATTCAAGCCCGCCGTAAGATCTTGGGCGCAGACGAGGGCCGGTACCGTGGGAACGATCAAGGACAAAGAAACAGAAAAACGGTTCATAAAGAACTCCTGATGGGGCAAAGCAAAAGTAGTCTACGGGAAAGTTTTAAGCGCGACCACCCGCACGTGTTTCCGGAGGCGTATAGCCCGAAAAACCGTGGCGGCGTTCTCGGCCTCGGCGGGGGTGTTGTTTCAACCGTCGTTCAGAACCACTCATGTTTTCGTGGGTGCGTTTTTCAAGTCCATTATAAAGTATGCGGCGGCGGCGGCGATCCGGACCAAAGAATTTCGCCGAACGCACAAACACCCGGTGGCGCTCAATAACCGATTGAATACGGGCATATAAAAGGTTGGCGCGCACGGGTTTGACCAAAAATTCGGTCATCCCAGCATCACGTGCAGTGAACACGTGGTTGATCGAATTGTGCGCGGAAATGACGATAATCGGCACGTATGGATTTGGGCTTTGCTTAGATTGGCGAATGTCGGTGACAAATTGAATACCGTTTAAGGTGGGGGACCAGTCGCTTAAGACAAGGTCCGGTGAAAATTTCGTAAAAAGGCTAAAGCCTTCTTTGGAGCTTTCTGCAATTTGGATGTTGGTGATGCCAAATTCATTCAAAATTTCAGTGATGATTTTTCGCATGAAAAATTTCGGTTCCACAATTAAAACCGAAATTTTATGGAGATCATAACCCTGCATGATCCGCTCCTTTTGCCCGCAGCTTAGCCTAGTAGATTAATGACTATTCTAAACAATGAACCTGACAAGGTCCTGACAGTGGAGATATTTAAGATGAAAACAAAAAATGGGGGTGTCGTAACCCCCATTTAGTTGTTTTGTCGTGTTGAACGATGATCGGATTCGTCTTACCTTTATGCGCTAAAGGTGCCGCTTTTCCCATCATAGGTCATTTCGATTTCGGTCGTTTCCCCCCCAAATTTCGCGACAGATTTGATTCCTGAAATGTCTGTCACAATTGTTGAACTTTCAAAGTGGGCTTCTAGCCAAATGTAAACGTGTGTGAAAGGAGTGATTTGAATTTGTTGTGTGGCCAGAACGGAGGATGCTGAAATTGGCTGGCGTTCTTGGATTTTTTGATTGACCTGAGCCGATTG
Organism: Rhodospirillaceae bacterium; assembly: GCA_002732845.1. Lineage (GTDB taxonomy): Bacteria > Pseudomonadota > Alphaproteobacteria > Rhodospirillales > Magnetovibrionaceae > JANLGW01. Next base: position 6,460 of record NVSZ01000075.1, on the reverse strand, counting down.
AGCAAGGCCAAAGGTCAGAGCCTTATATTTGCCGTACGACATGTTGTTTTTAGCGGCAAAGGTCCCCAAATTCACATCGTCACTTTTGGTTGGGTCAGAAAAAGTTGCATTGTTTGTAAAGTCGTAAAGCATTGCATCTGTGGCTGGTCCCGGCTGAACTTCAGAGAGCTTGGAAATTTTTTCACCATTTGTGCCAACCGAAGCCGTACTGGCATAAATCCAATARTCTTCYGACCATTGAATAGTATTGCTTTCAAAAGGATCAAAGGCGACCCAGATCACGTCAACTTTTGAATTGCCCACGGGCTTTGCCAAAGCAATTTTTTGTTGAGCGCCGTTGATCACCTCAAGGTCTTCAGGCTTGATGTCGAGTGTGAGTGTATAATCCATGTTTATTCTCCCAGTTTATTTAGGTTCACGAAACAGAACGTCTTCGTTCCACCTTGTGTTTAGGAGATTTCTTGAAACCCTTAAAGGGTGCATCGTGCACATTATTAACAGTATTGGTTTAGGGTCATAATCTCTTGTTGTTAATGTTCAAGGGGATAAAGAATGGAACGTCATATTTTTAAAGGTTTACCGATCTATGATAAGGAGGCTTTTAATGATCTAAATAAACATTACGATGAAAATAAAAGCCATATTTTGGCCGCTCTACCTTGGTTTGTTTCAGAGCTAATCGAAGGCGTTGGATTTAAAGAAGCCATTGAATTTGTTTACAATAATGGCGGAAAGAGAATTTTTCTTGGCAAGACTTCTGAGCATCTTTCCAAGCGAACGGGATTGAAAATATCCAATGTGCTTTTTGAGCGCATTTTAAAACAAACAGACGGCAGCAACTGTGTCGACATACCTTGTCCGTGGGGGGTGTCTGAGCGTATTCGCTGGGCAATGATTCTGTGTGCAACTATGGAGGGTGTTCCTAGGGATCAAATCCGTGACAATTTTGGAATTTCACGCCGCAGTCTCGCAAACCTTTATCGAAACCCTAAAAAATTTAGTTCCCCTAAAGACACAAAAAAAGGGGTGACTGAAAGCCACCCCTAATCTTTAGTTTTTGAGCTAAAACCTAACGTAAAATAGACCGTCCGGCGTATTTTCCGATGGGGTCTAATTCTTCGGCGATGCGGATCAGTTGGTTGTATTTGGCCAAGCGATCGGACCGCGAAAGTGATCCGGTTTTGATTTGCCCTGAATTGGTTGCGACCGCGAGGTCGGCGATGGTGGTATCTTCGGTTTCGCCGGAACGATGCGAAATCACAGACGTATAACCCGCGCGATGGGCCATTTCCACGGCTTCGAAGGTTTCCGATAGCGTACCGATTTGGTTGACCTTGATCAAGATCGAGTTGGCGACGCCTTTGGCAATACCGTCCGCCAAACGCACCGGGTTGGTGACGAACAAATCATCACCGACCAGCTGACATTTGCTGCCAAGGGCATCGGTTAGGGTTTTCCAGCCATCCCAATCGTCTTCGTCCATGCCGTCTTCGATCGAGAAAATCGGGTATTTGGCGACCAAGTCTTCGTAATAACGAACCATTTCGTCGGAGCCTAAAGACTTGCCTTCGCCTTTCAGCTCGTATTTGCCGTCTTTATAGAATTCACTCGCTGCTGCATCCAACGCCAAAACTATATCGTCGCCGGGTGTGTAGCCCGCCGTTTCGATAGCTTTAAGGATAAAACCAATGGCTTCTTCGGTGCCCGCAACACCCGGAGCAAATCCGCCTTCGTCACCCACGTTGGTATTGTGACCCGCATCTTGCAGACCTTTTTTCAACTGGTGAAAGACTTCTGATCCCATGCGCACGGCATCACCAATGGATGCTGCGCCCACGGGCATAATCATGAATTCTTGAATATCGATGGGGTTGTCGGCGTGTTCGCCCCCGTTGATGATGTTCATCATTGGGGTGGGCAGGATGTGCGCGTTGGGACCACCCAAATAAGCATACAAGGGCAGGGCGGCTTCTTCGGCGGCGGCTTTGGCAACGGCCATGCTGACGCCCAAAATCGCATTTGCACCCAAACGGGCTTTGTTGTCGGTGCCGTCCAATTCAATCATGGAATGATCGACCAGCAATTGATCTTCGGCGTCCATACCGACCAAGGCATCGGCCAGTTCGCCGTTGACGCTTTCACACGCCTTCAACACGCCCTTGCCGCCATAACGACCTTTGTCGCCATCACGCAGTTCCATGGCTTCGTAAGCACCTGTGGAAGCCCCGGAAGGCACGCCAGCACGACCAAAGGCCCCGGATTCCAAAATGACGTCGACTTCAACCGTGGGATTACCGCGTGAGTCCAGAATTTCGCGAGCAAAAATGTCGATGATAGCTGTCATTTTATATACCACTTCCTAAAATCATTGAATTACCTAACATTCCATGGGGATACACCCGCTAGCCTTGGCTTTCAAGTCTTAGTCACTCGGTTGCGTATAAAATCATGGACATAATTACTTATAGTTGTTATGTGTTTATGTATAAATCTCTATAGGTTAATTTTTAAGAGGGAGTTGATGATGGAAAATTCTTTTAATCCACGAGATGGATACGTAAGTTTAAAAAGTGAAAGTCTTAAAAGAAAACTTAAAGAACGTGTCGTAAGTGACGATGATTTTCACGGATATCTTTCAGCCGAAGATGCTGCATCCTTAGCCGCCCAAGAAGGGATGACGATTGTAGAGTTGGCATATTCTCTTTTGGATGCTGCAAAAGCGTATGCGGTCGTGCCTATTTCAGGCTTTCAAGTTGGTGCCGTGGCGGTTGGCAATAGCGGAGCCTTGTATTACGGCGCTAACATGGAATTTACGGGCGAAGCGTTAAGCTTTTCGGTTCATGGCGAGCAAGCAGCGACCAATAATGCGTGGTTGAATGGAGAAACAGGGATTGCGAATTTAGCAATTAATGCGGCTCCTTGTGGTTATTGTCGCCAATTTCTTTATGAGCTTAATACGGCAAGCGCATTAAATATTGAAATCACAGATACAACGGAACTTTTAACGTGGTTTTTGCCAGATGCCTTTGGCCCGCAGGACTTGGGGATTACGGGTGGCTTGTTAGATGCCCAAGATCATGGACTTTCAATTTCTGGTGATGATGAAGTGGTGTTCGCAGCTTTGGCCGCGGCGAATGCAAGCTATGCACCCTATACAAAAACATATAGTGGCATTGCCTTAGTGCGTGATGACGGGGTTTTTACGGGACGTGTTGCCGAAAATGCAGCGTATAATCCTAGTCTATCACCTTTAGAATCGGCCTTAAGCTTTATGACCTTATACTCGGGGAAATCGCCTTATGATTATCCTCCAACGCGGTGTGTGTTGGTGCAGGCTGAAGGGCAAGCCGATCAAACGGGCGTTACGGGTGATGTTTTAAGCACGGTTGCTCCGGATGTGACCCTAGAGGTCTATACGGCAACTTAATTATATTCAGAGCGTTACAGGGTGCGCTTTGGCGACCTTGTCGATTTCTATGAGTATTTTTAACATGCCGGGCAGGTCTTTCAGAGCGATCATGTTGGGGCCATCGGATGGGGCGCTGTCGGGATCTTCGTGGGTTTCGATGAACACACCCGCAACGCCAACGGCCACGGCGGCGCGGGCCAAAACGGGTGCAAAACGACGATCACCGCCGCTGGTCTTACCATCTGCTCCGCCGCCCGGTTGTTGAACCGAATGGGTGGCGTCAAAAATAATCGGCAGGCCCGTATCATGGGCCATTTGCGGAAGCCCGCGCATGTCCGTAACCAAGGTGTTATAACCAAATGACGAGCCGCGTTCGGTGATCATCACATTGGGGTTGCCGCTTTCGGTGACTTTGTTGACCACGTTTTTCATGTCCCAGGGGGCCAAAAACTGGCCTTTTTTGACATTGACGACCGCACCACTTTGGGCTGCCGCCACCAACAAATCGGTTTGGCGACACAAAAAAGCGGGGATCTGCAAAACATCGACCACTTCGGCCAAGCGTTTGCATTGATGGGCTTCGTGAACATCGGTGAGAACCGGAACACCCAGAGTTTCGCGAATTTCAGAAAAGATATTCAGCGCCGCGTCAAAGCCAATGCCGCGTTGTCCGGAAAGCGAGGTGCGGTTGGCTTTATCAAACGAGGTCTTAAAAACAAAGCCCATGCCCAACGCCGCGCACAATTCCTTACACGCCGAAGCCACATCCAACGCATGTTGGCGGCTTTCCATTTGGCAGGGGCCAGCAATCAAAGCCAAGGGCAAATCATTGCCAAAGGTAACCTTGCCCGCTTTGACGTGATAAGTGGTGGTCATGGTGTTGATCCTTAAACCAAACGTTCTTGTTGCACGGCGGCTTCGATGAACGAAACAAACAACGGATGCGGTTCAAACGGGCGYGACTTTAATTCGGGGTGAAATTGTACGGCAACAAACCATGGGTGATCCGGCCATTCAATAATTTCCGGCAACACGCCATCGGGTGACATGCCAGAGAACACCAAGCCTGCTTTTTCAAGTGCGCCTTGATAGGTCATGTTGACTTCATAACGGTGACGATGGCGTTCGGAAATGTTTTCTTTTTTGTATATTTCGAAGGCCTTAGAATCTTTTTGTAAAATGCAGTCATAAGCCCCCAAACGCATCGTTCCACCCAAATCACCGTCCTGGGCGCGTTTTTCCAACTGGCCTTCGCTGGCCCATTCGGTCATCAAACCGACCACCGGATCGCTGGGTTTGCCCAGTTCGGTTGATCCGGCACCGGAAATGCCAGCCTTGTTACGGGCGGCTTCGATGACGGCGACTTGCATACCCAGACAGATGCCAAAGTACGGAATATTGTGTTCGCGGGCAAATTGAACGGCTTTGATTTTGCCTTCGGTACCGCGTTCGCCAAATCCGCCGGGGACCAAAATACCGTGTACTTCGGTTAAGTGATGGACCACGCTTTGTTCGTCTTCTTCAAACAATCCGGCGTCGATCCATTGCAGGTTGACCTTAACGAAATTGGCGATGCCGCCGTGGGTGAGGGCTTCGGCCAAGGATTTATAAGCATCCAAAAGCTCGACATATTTGCCCACCACGGCGATGGTGACTTCGCCTTCGGGATTGGTGACGGTATCGACAATTTTTTGCCAACGGGAAAAATCAGGGGCCGGAGCGTCTTCGATGCCAAAGTGCTTGCACACTTGGTCGTCCATGCCTTCTGCGTGATAGCTGATGGGCACCTGATAGATAGACTTAACGTCCAACGCCGGAATAACGCATTCGAACGGAACGTTACAGAACTGAGAAATTTTCCGGCGTTCGCTTTCTGGAATCGGGCGTTCGGCGCGGCACAGCAACATATCGGCCTGAATCCCCACCGCCAGCAGTTCTTTGACCGAGTGCTGGGTGGGTTTGGTTTTCAGCTCGCCCGCTGTGGGAATCCAAGGCAACAGGGTCAGGTGCATATACATCACGTTGTTGCGACCCAGCTCATTACCCAACTGGCGAATGGCTTCTAAGAATGGTGTGCTTTCGATATCGCCCACGGTGCCGCCGATTTCAACCAACATGAAATCTTCGTTATCGTTGTGGTTAACGACAAAAGCTTTGATGGCGTCGGTAATGTGCGGAATCACCTGAATGGTCGCGCCCAGATAATCGCCCCGGCGTTCCTTGGCGATCACATCCGAATAAATGCGTCCGGTGGTGACATTGTCACTTTGCTTGGCACTGACACAGGTAAAGCGTTCATAGTGGCCCAAGTCCAAGTCGGTTTCGGCACCATCATCGGTGACAAAAACCTCACCGTGCTGATAGGGGCTCATMGTSCCTGGATCAACGTTTAAATACGGATCAAGTTTGCGAAGTCTAACTTTATATCCACGTGCTTGAAGCAATGCTCCAAGTGCCGCAGATGCTAGACCTTTTCCTAGGGAAGAAACCACGCCGCCGGTAACGAAGATGTAACGGGTCATGTCAGGGGGACGTCGGGGGACTGATGACGTTCAAGGAAGGCATCGTAATCTTTTCTGGTGTCAATTCCCGCGAAAGCATGGAAGGAAGTCGGACTTTGGCTCGGCGTTTCCATCATGCTCGCCTATGGAATCCTGCAGTTCTTCACTCAGTGGCGAACGATTTTGCGTGCTTTCTCCGGCCTTGGTAAAAAGAAGGACGATGACACCCCTGAAATTGTGAAGATCACTGAGGTGCCCGCAAGTTGGTTTGTGGTTGGCACATTAGTTTCCGGAACAGCAGCCATTTTGCTTGCAAACTCCGCGTTTGGCATCCCGTTTCATTACGGCGCGCTAGCTGTCGGCCTAACCTTTTTCCTGGCTATGGTGGCAGCACGCGCGACTGGCGAATCCGACATCACACCGGTTGGCGCCATGGGGAAAATCATGCAGCTGACCTTTGGTACCTTGACGCCGCAAAGCGCAAGCGCTAACTTAATGTCAGCTTCGATTACTGCGAACTCAGCAGGCAGTGCGGCTGATTTACTGAACG
>NVSZ01000074.1 GCA_002732845.1 Rhodospirillaceae bacterium | reverse complement strand
CCTGAAGAATTGCGTGTTTTCTTAGAAGAAGCCGCAGGCATCAGTAAGTATAAAGACCGCCGCCGTGAAACAGGTTAATCCGCTTTTGGTTTTGGCCGCGTATTCATCGTCTCAACCCCAACAAGTTGCCAAAGCTTCTAAGGTCGATAAACGTTGGTCCAGCGATCGTTTTGATTTGAGCGTGCTTAATCAACTGAACGGCGACGTTACCTTGTTGGCGGATGGCATTCAGTTCGGCGAGTACCTGCTCGAAAACGCGGATATTCATGCCACCATCCAAGACGGTGTGTTGAATGCGGACCGCGTAAAAGGCAACTTGTTTGGTGGTCCTGTTAACGCCACCGCCCAAGTGCGGGCCGATGGGCAACCCACCTTGACCACAAATATAAAACTCAGCGCCCTAGATGTTGGCCGCGCGACAAAGGCCGTGACCGGCACGGATATGGCCGGGGGCAAACTGGCACTGAACATTGATTTTAAAGCCTTAGGCTTTAGCCCCGCCGAAATGATCAGTTCGTTGGGCGGAAGTGGTGGTTTAGATATTGTCGGTTTGGACGTTAAAAAAAGCGGCTCGGGCAGTGCCTTGTCCGGCGTCATTGGTCTGGTTGCGGCGATGAATAAATTGTCGCTTTCTTCAACAAAGGGGCCTGAAAAGGGGCTCGCCGATATTGGTCTCAGCTTTGACATTTCCCAAGGCATCGCCTCGATCAAAGACTTTGCCTTAAAATCAGGTTTGGGCAATGGTCAGGGTGCCGGGTCCGTAGATCTGGCCAATTGGACCGTTGATTTTGCCGGCAACATGAAAATGGAAGCCAATTTAATCACCGCATTGTTGTCCAAGGGCCGCATCAGCATTCAAGAAATTCCGTTCTCGCTCAGCGGCGCCTTGGACAAACCCAAGGTGAATTTCATGTCGGGATTGGCTGGCGGTGCGGGGGGGGCAATACCTCAAAACACGGCACCTGTTTCGCCTTTGCAACAGTTGCTGGGCAAAGCTTTACCGGGTTTGCTTCCGTCTCAACCGAAACCAAAAACACAGCCCGTGCCTTCGGCTCCCGCGCCTGCACCGCAAGATGGCACCTTGGCGCCGCCGCCTTCGCAACAAAGAACGGCACCCGCACCTGCACCTTCTGGGCAATTAACACCGGAAGAAATGATCCGTCAATTGATGCAAGGTCTTTAGGCTTTTGTGATTTGGTTCAGCACAAAAACTCGCAACGCTGACGACAGGTTGGTGGTGCGAGCGTGGTCGATTGCGGTGACCAGTTTGTTCAAGGATATGCCACGGGCCTTGGCAATGGATTTCAGCTGATCCCAAAAGGCATCTTCCATGGATATGGACGTTTGGTGTCCGTCCAACAGAACCGAATGTTTGCGCATTTTAAAGCTAGGGTCCGTAAAATCATCCATCATCACATCACATTTTCATAAATCATCAAAATTGCCACGGTGATCATCAAGACCCCCGTTGAATGCGTGATCAGTTTATAGGTGCGTTCGTTTTTAAGCCAGCGTCGCACCGCTTCGGCGGCAAACGCCAACGGAATTTGCCAGATGGCATTGATGGCGATCAGGCCTAAGGACAAAGCCATCAGCTGAAGCGTGACATCATCGCGCGAGGTATCTAAAAAGTTCGGAAACAAGGCTAAAAACAGCAAGATCACTTTGGGGTTTAATAAATTGCAAACCACCGCATCGCGAAACGCTTTGCTTCCTGATACAGCAGGCTTGCCCGTCGCCCCCACATGCAACAACCCATGTTCACGAAAACCCTGAATACCAATCCAGCCGATGTAAGCGGCCCCGGCTAAGGCGACAATTTTAAAAAGTATGGGGTCAGAGGCCACCAATGCGGAAATGCCAAAGATCGCCAAAAGCGTATGACCGACCAATCCAAACTGTACGCCGATGACGGTGGCAATGCCCACGTTACGCCCGGAACTTAACGCATACCGTAAAATCAGCAATGTATCTGGACCGGGGGTCAAAACAATCGCCGAAGCGGTGAATAGAAAAGCGGTATAGGTCGCAAGATCAATCGGAAACGTCATGGCTTCGGCTCGCAAAAGTGAGTTAAGCCAGAGCCTAACGCGAACGAACAAACGCGTCTAGTGCGTCCATCGCTTCGGCCCAGTTTTGCGGTTCGGTGCGGCCTGATTTTACGCGCGGCTTAAAACCATGATCACCGTCTTCTAACCAAGTGAGTTTCACCGTTTGGGGCAGGGGCAGTTTTGTGACGTGTTCAAAGCCGCCAAAGGTGTCGCGGGTGCCCTGTAAAATCAGGGTGGGGGTTTGAATGTCCAGCAAGTGTTCCAATCGACCGGGCGCTTTTTCCGGTTTTCCGGGTGGATAAAATGGATAGCCTAAACATAAAATGCCCGCCACGGGTTGGCCTTCGTCTTCTATGGTGCGGCCGATCATCGACGCAATGCGTCCGCCCATGGACTTGCCGCCAATGAAAAGATTATCGCGGCCAAAATGGTCAATCACGGCACGCCACGTCTCTAATAATACAGGCGCTCGATTGGGCGGACGCTTTTTACCATCCACTCGGCGCTGCGCCATATAGGGGAATTCAAAACGCACACAGCGAAGACCACGTTCTGCCAAACCCTTAGCAAAAGCCACCATATAAGCACTGTCCATAGGTGCCCCGGCGCCATGGGCCAGCACTATGGTAAACGGAGCATCATCGGGGCCGTCGATGATAAAGTCGGGAAGTTCGCTCACAGATTAAGCCTTAAATTCAGCAAAGAAATCGTTGCCTTTGTCATCGACAATGATGAAGGCGGGGAAGTTTTTGATTTCTATTTTCCAGATGGCTTCCATGCCCAGCTCTTCGTATTCGACGCATTCCATGTGGGTGATGGAATGTTTTGTGAGTTGGGCGGCGGCGCCACCGATGGAGCCGAGGTAAAATCCACCGTGTTTTTTGCACGCATCCGTGACGGCCTGAGACCTGTTGCCCTTGGCCAGCATAATCATCGATCCGCCGGCGTCTTGGAATTGATCGACGTATCCGTCCATGCGTCCGGCGGTGGTCGGGCCAAACGATCCGGCGGCGTAGCCTTTTGGTGTTTTGGCTGGACCTGCGTAATAGACCGGGTGATTTTTGAAATAATCGGGAAGCGGTTCGCCCGCGTCCAGACGTTCTTTTAATTTTGCGTGGGCCAAATCGCGGGCCACGATCAAGGTTCCCGACAAGCTTAAACGGGTTTTTACCGGATAACCGGACAGTTGCTTGCGGACCTCATCCATGGGCTTGGAAATGTCGACTTCGACCACGTCGCCAGACAGCGTGCTTTCGTCGATGTCGGGCATATGGCGCGCGGGATCGGTTTCTAAGCGTTCGATGAAAACACCGTCCGTGGTGATCTTGGCTTTGACTTGACGGTCGGCTGAACACGATACTCCGACACCCACCGGGCACGACGCTCCATGGCGGGGCAGACGAATGACCCGGACATCGTGGCAGAAATATTTACCCCCAAATTGCGCACCAATACCAAAGTTTTGGGTCATTTTTAAAATGTGCGCTTCCATTTCCAAATCACGAAACGCATGGGCCGACATATCACCAGAGGTTGGTAAGTTATCCAAATCATGAGTCGAGGCCATTTTGACGGTCTTGAGATTCATTTCTGCCGACAACCCCCCGATGACAATCGCCAAGTGATACGGGGGGCAAGCGGCGGTGCCAAGGTTGATTAATTCTTCGCGCAGGAACGTTTCCATAGATTTGGGGTTCAGCAACGCCGTGGTTTTTTGAAACAAGAATGTTTTGTTTGCCGAGCCGCCACCCTTGGCGATGAATATGAATTTATAAGCATTTCCAGCCACTGCCGCGATGTCGATTTGGGCGGGCAGGTTGGTGCCTGTGCCGACTTCTTCATACATGCTGAGCGGTGCCAATTGACTGCTGCGCAGATTGTTGTCGCGGTAAGCTTCCAACACGCCTTGGCTGATGGCCTCTGCATCGGTGCCGCCAGTCCAAACATTTTCGCCTTTTTTGGCAGAGATAATCGCCGTGCCGGTATCTTGGCACATGGGCAAAACACCGCCGGCTGCGATGTTGGCATTTTTTAACAATTCCATGGCGACAAAGCGATCATTGGGGGAGGCTTCTGGGTCGTCCAAGATTTTGGCCACCTGAGCCAGATGAGCGGGACGCAGCAGATGCGCGATATCACGAAAGGCTCGGTTGGATAAAGCCGTCAAACCCGCCGGGTCAATTTCCAATATGGTGCGGCCTTGCACGTCGTGGGTGGTGACCCAATCCCCGTCCATGCGTTCGTATTCGGTATCATCGGTGCTTAAAGGGAACATGTCCCCGGGGGTGGGATTTGTCATGATCGAATACCTTTAAGGTTAAGCAGGGTTATTTTTTGCGAAAAGCGTCAAGGGCGATGACTTCGCCTGTTTTTTTGTCGTCACCAGTGTCTTTTTCATCGCTTTTATTGGCGACCGTATCTGCGTCGGGCAGGGGGATTTGAAAGGTTTCTAATTCGGCTTCGGAAAAATCAGTGATGTCCATGATTTCACCATCAAATTCATCTTCGTCGTCCGCAGTCATCATTTTTAACTGTAGAGCAAAGTTGACGGAGGGGTCGGCAAAGGAAATGACGGCCGTATACGGAATGACCAAGTTTTCTTTTTTGCCACCAAAGCTTAGCGACACMGAAAAGAATTCGTCTTCGACGGTGAGATGATCAAATTGAYGTTGCAAAACGATGGTCATCTCAACCGGGTGTTGAGCACGAATGTGGCCGGGAATGCCGACGCCTTTATCTTGGGTCATGAAGGACACATAAAAATGGTGATCTCCGGCCAAGCCGTGATCAACCACATGCGTCAGGGCCTTTTTAATGACGCTGCGCAGGGCTTCTTCCACCCAAATATCATATCGTATCGTATCGGGGGTCGTATCGTCAGTCATAAACAAGCCTTAGATCAAGTGCGTCCTTGGACCCATTCCAAGGTTGCAAATTAAGWGGGGGCTTCTGTTGCTAGGTGCCCCCGGACCCCGTGGTTGCTTAGCGATTAAGCGGCAACCGCAAATGCTTCATTGTTATCGTTTGCATTTACAAAAGTAGCCCGATAACGGTGGTACAATACCGAACGAAAGTTCGTATCTTTACTACGCTCGTCGATCCTATTTCGCCCCCCCAAAAGTAATGGTGGAGGCGCCGGGTACCGCCCCCGGGTCCGAAACGCTTATTCCRWAMAACGTTTATCGYCATAGTCRGTWAMCYGACMCKYYYAATATARGCSSSTTRKYYKSKYWKYGCAAWMSSTTSYGGAWYKMTTTKSSMMMTMARGMRYYRKGCKMKSWYYYSKCKMYKAATCGTTTGGGCGATTCTAAACATTTAAAAGCTCATTTTGGGGGGCATCGCACCGATGGCCGATATCTTTATTGTTGATGATCAAGGCCCGGAAGCCACGGCTATGCTGCAGGCCTTGTATTCCCGGTCCGGCGAGAGTGCGCGGACGCATTTGAAAATGGTCCAAGAACGCGGCTCGGCTAAATTTATGGCCAGCTATTATGTGGGCTATGGTCATGCGTCGATTGGCGATTGTGGTACCACCACCTTGTTTGTCGAAGGTTTGTCGATTCTGGCGTGCAAAGCGTTGCAGGATAATCCGTTGTACAGCGGTCAGGAAAGCTCCACCCGCTATATCGATTTTTCCAAACAAGTGATCATTGACCCCATCAATACGCCCCAGAGCAAAGCAATTTTGGATAAATGGATGGACTTTTATTTGTCCAGCCTTGCACCTTTGGATGCGTATCTGAAAGAAAAGTTCCCCTTGGGCGAAGGCGAAAAAGAACGGGTGTACACCACCGCTATTCAGGCCCGAGGCTTCGATATTTTGCGCGGTTTTTTGCCAGCTGGCATCACGTCACAATTGGCGTGGTCCAGCAATATGCGCCAAGCCGCCGATAAATTGCACCTGATGCGTCATCATCCGTTGGCCGAGGTGCGTGATATTGCCGAAGGTTGCTTAGACGTCTTGCGTGAAAAATATCCCAGCAGTTTTGGTCATAAAGATTACGAGGTGACCGAGGCTTATTTGGCAAAAACGGCGGCAAAAAACAATTATTTGGAAAATAGCTTTTTCCCCAGCGATCAGCCCGATCTGGAATTTACCAGCACCGTGAGCAATCAGGCTTTAGAATCGGCCGAACTTGATGTCATCAATGGCCGACCAGCGCGCACCAATTTGCCGCGTTATTTGGACAGCTATGGTCAATATACCTGTACCTTTGATTTGGATTATGGATCGTATCGGGATTTGCAACGCCACAGAAACGGCATTTGCCGGATTCCGCTGTTGACCGGAGAACGCGGCTTTCATGATTGGTACCTAGAGGAATTGCCCGCAGACTTAACGACCAAGGCTGCGGCTCTGGTTAAAGAGCTCTATAAAGACATTGAATCCTTGGATGCATCAGCCGAAGACAAGCAATATTTGTATCCATTGGGCGCAAAAGTGCGTTGTCAGACCGTTTATACTTTGCCGCAGATGATTTATGTAATTGAATTACGCTCGCAAAATACGGTGCATTCGACGCTTCGCGACGTGATGCATTGGATGGATGCCAAAATGAAAAAGCTTCATCCTCAATTGACCTTGCACACAGATTTAGAACCATCCAAGTTTGATATAAAGCGCGGTACACAGACCATTACCAAGCGAAATGACGATTAATCATACCTTAAAAAGGGGGTGTTTAGTCAGATTGGGGGATTGCCTTTTTGCGTGAGTCAGGGCATTTTTAAAGTTACACCTAGAAAGGAAGTTATATTTGCACGTCGTGATGTACGTCCCTTCTGAGACCAAAGCACTTAATATTAAGGGAAGTCCTTCGATGTCGTACAATGCCACACGGAAACTCTTTTCCGCGGAACGTAGCCTTTTGCTCCAACGGGGGATTGAGCCGGATCAGTATTTGAATACTGGTTTCAGTTCTGGCTCTGGTTCAAGTAACGCAGAAGTTCTGGCTTCGCTTAACGAAATCAAAAACCTAATTAAAGAATCCACGGCGGCCTCTAACGCTGCGGCTGAGGCCGTGGCAAATGCGGCTCCGGCTCCCATTGCGGCGGACAAAGAGGTCGATGTTAATCTTCCGGAAATGTCCGTTTTGCGTGGCCAGTTGAAAGAGCTTAAAGAAAGCATCGACAAAACCAAATCTGAAATTGCCGCCCTGCATAAACCGGCCGACGGTGAAGATGATCGTTTTGTGACGGCGGCCATGGAATTGGACGCCATTGTCAAAGCGACCGAAGTCGCCACCAACAACATTTTGGGTTCGGCTGAAGAAATTGATGATTGGGCGCGCCTGATCAAAGAACGCATTGATGATGTGGCGTCTCATGATCACTTAGACAGCATTTCTGGGGCCGTGATCAGTATTTTTGAAAACTGTAACTTCCAAGATATTACGGGACAACGCACCAGCAAGGTGGTGAAAACCATCAACTTCTTGGAAGAACGCATCCTCACCATGATCAATATCTGGGGTGAAGAAGAATTTGAAGGTATTGAATTGCCCGAAGATTTGCGCAGTGAAGATGAGAAGCTTCTCTCTGGGCCTCAATTGGAAGGTGCCGGCATTTCTCAGGACGATATCGATTCGCTTTTCGACTGACCCTGAAGGGTCAGCCGAAAAGAACAATCGTTTTTTAGCGTGCTTTAAGGTAGTTCAGCATGGTGTCCGCATCAGATACTTCGAATGGATCTGATGGAGCGTTATCTTGAAACCCATCTTCTGAGAACATTTTTGTGACTTCGCCATTTTCCACAAACATGGAATAACGCCAAGAGCGCATGCCAAAGCCCAAGTTGGCTTTATCAACCAACATGCCCATTTTGCGGGTGAATTCACCGTTACCGTCGGGCAACAAGAATACGTTTTTGGCTTTTTGCGACAAACCCCATTGGTACATCACAAATGCATCGTTTACAGAAAGACAGACAACAGCGTCAACGCCCTGGGCTTTGAATTCGTCATAGAGTTCTTCAAAACGGGGCAGGTGGCTGGTGGAACACGTTGGGGTAAACGCGCCGGGCAGAGAGAAAACCACAACGTTTTTGCCTTTGAAGACGTCATCGGTGCTGAGGTCTTTCCAATCAAAGGGATTGTCGCCGCCAATAGATTCGTCACGAACGCGGGTTTTGAAAACTGTATTTGGAACTTGGGTCATTAGTTATTTTACTCCAGTGGGGTATGGTGTTTTTAATTGAGGTTAAATTATGAAGTCTGAGAGTGATATAGCCTATTTTAGAATAATTACAATAGATGATATGACATTTTAAAATTGGCTGAAAAATTGCTACCATCTCCTTTAACCCGAAGGTAGAATTTGCATTCTGTAGATCAATTTGAAGGAGATTCTGATGCGTATTTTAGGCTTTTTTATAGCGGTTGCAAGCCTTGGGCTATCGGGGGCCGCAGCCCATGCCGTTGAAAGCTATCCGGTTGATTTAACCAATCAATTTGTTTCGTGGTGTTCCACGTCACAAAATCAACCACAGACCGTGTGTTCGTGTGCCGTTAACCAAGCCCAAGTGCAAATTCCGGCGGCGAGCCTAGCGTCGTTCTTAAATGCGGACGAAGGCAACGCCATGGTGGCAGTCTCGCAAGGTGCTGGTGTAACAGCCTTGCAAATTGTCACATCATGCGCCGCCAGCAGTGGCGGAACAACCGGAGCCGCGGTTGGCGCTGCAGTGGGAGCCGCAACAGGAATGCTGGGCGGATTTGGGAAATAGCTAAATTGTTAAATTAAGAAGTCCGACGATTCTTCGATGAATTTCGCATATTTGCGATCTTCATTGAGGATATGGAAGACGATCCACGACAGGAAGAAGTTATGAAATTCCTGACAGGAAATTGTTTTCCCCTTGTTGAGGCGAGACGAAATTTCTTCGATCTCTAACATCAGTTTTCCATGAAAACCGTGATGAGCCTCAAGGTCAGGATAAACCTCGTTGGCCAAGAGTTGTTCTTCTTTGATAAAGTGTTTTCTGCTGGCCTCCAACAGATCATCCATGGCTTGGATAATGTCTGCACGCTCGGTGCCCTTATGCAATTTTTCCAAAACTTTATTGGCGAACACGAACAGGCCTTTGTGTTGGTCATCCATTTCCGGGATACCGATTAAAAACTCGTCGAGCCATTCTAAAGTACGGTAGTTGCCCAGCGAGTTGATGATCATTTTGTTGATGCGGCGTTGGTAGTTTTCCAACAGTTTCCACCGGGCCACCGGAACTTTTGCGACGAGTGCGGCATTGATTTTCAACAATTTAACATCGCCCCGGGCGATGGCATGATAAACCGGATGGACGCCAAACAAGACAAAGGTTTCGCCAAAGAAGCTTAAGGTCGACAGTTCTTCTTTCACCTGACCGTTGAGAACCAAATCAACACGGCCTTCTTGGATCAAATAAAGGCATTGTTCGCCATCCCAATCGATGTTGTCCCCGTCTTTTAGGGTGACCGTTTGCGAGGATTCAACCAGTTTCAACAAAACGCTTCTGGTCATGTTGTCATTAAAAATACAGGTTTTTTGCAATAAATCACGCAACGGAATACGGGCCTGAATACCCGCCGTAAGATTTTGGCTGTGCGCGAACTTTTTAAAGGGGGCTGCGGGAATGTGTAAGGTTGTCACAAAACTGATGGCGCGAAAAGTTTCGCGCAGCGGCGTGCCTTCAATCGCACTCAGTTCCCCAATAATAGCACCCGACGGCATTTGCGCATGGGTTGTGGTATCTGATCCTAAACGTTCAACCTGCCCACTTAACAAGATAATTGCGCGCTCGCACACGGTGCCTTCTTTGCACAAAAAGGATTCTGGATTGTATTCGATGATCGGGCCGTTCAGCAACGATTGCAGGGTATAGGGGGCAATGTCTGGAAAATACATTTGTAAAAGTCGGGCGGCTTTTTTATAAACGTAATCTTGTTGCCCCTTAATCAAAACATCCATGATGCCAAACGGAGCCCCGGCGCCAATTTTGCGTTCGTTGGGGGTCAGCGGTGTGGCGCGATGGGCCAGAATGATTTTTTCAGAAGGGTCATTTGCAAAATCGGTGGCTTCCCCGTGGATCATGCCGCCGCCCACATCAATTTTTTTGATGTCAGCGGTTTGCAGGTAACTGGCCTTAACGTCATCAAACATCGCTTGGCTGATGCCGGGGATACTGTCGTCATCGGTAATCATATTTTTTAAGATCGAGAACGAGGCAATGTCGGCCATGTGGGCATAGGTTTTGTAGCCGCCCTCGGCAATTGACCTGAAAACCATACAGGTGTTTTCAACCGGGTGAGGCGAAAAGACGGGCATGACTTCCAAACCGACAATGTCATTCCATTTGCCTTCGGTGAGGGTATGGAAATTCATGAAGTTGTTAAATTCGCTTTCATGAACCCCCATCAGAGCCGATAGCTTTTTGATCGCCGAAGCCCGAACCGGCAAGGTTGAATAGAATTTCAAAGGCCGGTCTGCGCGCATCAACGTGGTGATCCCCGCAAAGTGATCATCGTGTGCGTGGGTTAAAAAGACGCCGGCGACTTCAGAAATGTTGATGCCCAGCGACATCAACGTATTGCCGATGTTGGGCCCGGCATCGATTAAATAAATCAAGCCTTGGTACATGATGATGCTGGCCATGGATGGACGATTGCAATCCCAACCATCGCCATCGCCGGAATGGACGACCGCAAAATATTCACGTTTTAAAGCGTGATAGCCCAAATGATAGGGGGGCTCGTAACTTTCACCGGGGCCTAAATTAAGGTCGACTTCAACGGATTCCCCATTGTGAGAAATTTCAAATACATTTGATCGAATGCGGTGAATCGTGGCTTCGTTACGAATTTCAACTTTTTCGCCTTCGACGATACAAACGTCGACAAAGTCACGGGGGGATTTGATTTCGCCAAACGCAAACTTAAGCTTTAAGCGCATTAATTCTTGAGCGCGGTCAGGCTTGATCCCGGCTTCGATCAATTCTTCTTCGCTAATCAATCCGTAATTGCCGCGGAAAATATAATCCATCTGAGTGCGGACCTGGCTTTCCGATCCGATCAGCAAAGGATTAACACCGGTATTATTGGGGTGACCGGGAATGATCATGCCCTGTCGATAGAGCATCTGCAAAACGGGGAATTCTCCAACGTTGGCGAAACTTCCGTCTTGGGTCGAAACGTCGGACAGCAAAATTGCAGTGGGACCCGATTCAAACGTTACACCATCTTCTTCGACTTCATGAATGAAGCCTTGTCGAATCAGGTGCTTAACGCTGTCTTCGGGCGAACCGCACAAAATGCGCAACTCGGTATCGGGGATTTCGACCCAATACATCCCATTTGCAATTTTAACTTTCCGTATGCTCATTCTTTACCGAATCAATATCAGTTTACAAAGTGTTAGCCTAAACGAAGACCATCAAAAGAGTACATTGATATTTGAGCATGTCTGGCTTTATCCAGCAAGCCAGCAGTTACATTACAATTTTAGGAGATTTTGCTGCCTTATCTTCTAAAACTGTTGTGGCTTTGTCCCAGATCAACTTAGCAATTTCTTGATAAGCTTTGGCATGGGGGCTGTCTGGGTCTTGATCCACAATCGGATGACCACGATCAGAGGTTTCGCGGATTTTAATATCCAAAGGAATTTCGCCCAAGAAATCGACACCCAACTCGTTTGCTTCTTCTTTGGCCCCGCCATGGCTGAAGATGTTGGTGTGTTCACCACAATGCGGGCATTCGAAATAGCTCATGTTTTCAATGATACCCAAAACAGGCACATCCACTTGACGGAACATGTTGAGGCCTTTGCGGGCGTCCAACAGGGCAATGTCTTGGGGGGTGGAAACAATCACGGCACCTGTTAAAGGAACCTGTTGAGAAATGGTCAATTGAGCATCGCCAGTGCCCGGAGGCATATCAATCAGCAACAAATCAAGTTCACCCCATGCAACGTCGCGCATCATTTGGGTCAGGGCCGTTTGAACCATAGGTCCACGCCAGATAACGGGGGCGTCTTCTTCGACCAAAAAGCCCATGGACATACATTTGATGCCGTGGCCTTCTTTGGCGTCCAAAAGTTTACCGTCGCTGGATGTGGGCTCACCTTTTATGCCCAACATGCGGGGCATGGATGGGCCATAAATATCAGCGTCCAACAGGCCAACTTTCAGGCCTTGGTCACGCAACGCTAGGGCCAGATTTACGGTGGTGGTTGATTTACCAACGCCGCCTTTGCCAGACGCCACGGCGATAATTGCTTTAACACCTTCCAAAAGCGGAGCTTCGGGACGGGGTTCGGGAACAACATCATCGGGGTGAGCGTGAGCTTCCGTTTCGGCCGTCAAGACAACGGTCGCCGACAATACGCCTTCAAGGGCAT
The DNA here is from genome assembly GCA_002732845.1 of Rhodospirillaceae bacterium. Lineage (GTDB taxonomy): Bacteria > Pseudomonadota > Alphaproteobacteria > Rhodospirillales > Magnetovibrionaceae > JANLGW01. Next base: position 323 of record NVSZ01000074.1, on the reverse strand, counting down.
GAATTGTGTTTTCGGCTTCTTTACGTAGGGGTTCGGCTTGAGCGCCAACGGCCGCATCAACCGTAATCGAAAACAGAACATGTCCGTCTTTGATTTGTAGGCCTTGCACCATATTTTGTTCGACAATACTCTTGTCACCGTCCATGACGGTAGAAAGAGCTTCAATAATTTTTTCTTCGGTAACGAGTGACATAACTTGCAATCTCCAAAAATGAGCAGATATTTTAAAAATAAACCAACTGCTTATCATTGCACGGTGAGGCAGGCTGGCTTATATAGTTGTGTAGGTGTTTAGCACTGTTGAGAACTTATATAAGGGCTCA
>NVSZ01000073.1 GCA_002732845.1 Rhodospirillaceae bacterium | reverse complement strand
GCGATCACATCTGAATAAATGCGTCCGGTGGTGACGTTGTCGCTTTGCTTGGCACTGACGCAGGTAAAGCGTTCATAGTGGCCCAAATCCAAATCGGTTTCGGCACCGTCATCGGTGACAAAAACTTCGCCGTGCTGATAGGGGCTCATGGTGCCGGGGTCGACGTTGATGTASGGGTCTARCTTGCGCAGACGTACMGTRAAWCCGCGCGCTTGAAGCGCYGCGCCCAARGCCGCTGAGGCCAAACCTTTACCGAGTGATGAAACCACGCCGCCGGTGATGAAAATATATCGCGTCATGGAACCCCAATATAGGCAAAAATKAGCTGGTGTAAAATAGAAAGAGGCGGCTTTGAAAAGCCGCCCCTGTAATTATGATCCGTAATGGGGGGAACCCCCCGGATTTACTGACTATTGAGCCAGAGGAGCCATTGGAACTTTTGGACCCGCCGGAGCTTCAACAGGAGCTGTTTCAATTTGAGCCGGAGCCGAATCGAGAATCGAACTTCTTTCCTGGCCTGTATTGCTCATCACCGCAATGGTCAAAGACAAGCCCATAAACAAGGTTGCCAAGATTCCTGTCGTGCGCGTCAGGAAGTTTGCTGTTTCCCGTCCGGTCATGAAACCACCCATGCCGCCGCCACCGCCGCCACCGCCGCCAATGCCCAAAGCACCGCCTTCGCTTTTTTGGATCAGAACCATGCCGATCAAGGCGATGGTCACAATAAGGTGGATAACCAGCAAAACGTTTTGCATTACATATTCCATTAAATGATGGACCCGAAAGACTCAGTTTTCGGGTCCGTTAAAGCTTTGAGCGCTTTTTAGTCTTTAACGCTGAAGAAATCCAGCCTTTTTATGCGTTCTGAGCTACCGTCCAGAAGTCGTCAACTTTCAAGCTGGCGCCACCGATCAAGCCCCCGTCCACATCGGCCAAAGCCAACAGGTCTTTAGAATTGCCGGGGTTCATGGAACCGCCATACAAAATACGGGTTTTTGCGGCTTCGTTGTCGCCAATTTTCTTCGCCAATTCCCCACGGATAAAGGCATGAACTTCTTGCACTTCGTCGTTGGTTGGTGTGCGTCCGGTGCCAATCGCCCATACAGGTTCATAAGCAATTACGGTGTTCGCCGCCGTTGAGCCATCGGGAACAGATCCGGCAATTTGGCTGCCGTTCACGTCCAAGGTTTTGCCCGCGTCACGTTGTTCTTCGGTTTCACCAATACAGATGACGGCGATCAAGCCAGCAGCCTGAGCGGCAGCGGCTTTGTCTTTAACGATTTGATCGGTTTCTGCGTGGTCGGTGCGGCGTTCAGAGTGACCAACGATGGCACAAGAACAGCCAGCATCTTTTAACATGTTCACAGAAGTATCACCCGTGTGCGCGCCAGAAGCATTCCAGTGATTGTCCTGACCACCCACTTGAATACCAGAACCTTGAACGGCCGCAACCGCAACCGAAATTTGAATTGCTGGTGGGCAGATCAACATATCGAAGTTTACGTCACCCGCAGCCTTCATTTTTTCTGCTAAGCCACCTGCTAATGCTAGAGCATCCGCAGCAAGACCGTTCATTTTCCAGTTACCAGCAATCAAAGTGCGACGTGCGCTCATAGTTTATCCCCTGAATTTCAGTGTTTTTGATTAATTTTCGAATATGTGAAGTTTTTAGCACAGAGCGGGGAGAGCTGGTATATTTTTTTACCGATTACGCTTTAAGACAAGCCCCAAGAATGAAATAATAGTGGGGTAGAGGCCGAGTTTTGTTCTTCAAAATACGGAGACAGCGCATGTCCAGCTTAGTCCAGTCCCCCCGCAATCAAGACGTTTCCCCACCACCATGGTGGGCGCGAGCGTGTGCGGATGTTTTTGAGGTTTTGCACACAACAGATCAAGGTTTAAAAGAAGCCGACATCTCAGAGTTGCAAAAAAACTACGGCCCCAATAAATTGCCTGAAGTCAAACCCAGCGGACCGTTTGTACGGTTTTTGCGTCAATTTCATAACATTTTGATCTACGTCTTAATCGTTGCTGCCGTCACCACGGGCTTTTTGGGTCATTGGATTGATACGGCGGTGATTGTCTGTGTGGTGTTTTTAAATGCGATTATTGGCTTTGTCCAAGAAGGCAAAGCCGAAGATGCTTTACGGGCGATCCGTCAAATGCTTTCGCCTCAGGCTATGCTTTTGCGCAATGGTCGGCGGACAACCGTGGATGCGGCGAAACTTGTGCCGGGGGACGTTGTGTTGTTGCAATCGGGAGACCGGGTTCCCGCTGATTTGCGTTTGTTTTATGTGAAGGGCCTGCAAATCCAAGAATCCGCCCTGACCGGAGAATCTGTGCCGATCCTAAAAAGTTTTGATACCTTGCCCGCTGAGACGGTTTTGGCCGATCGCTCATGCATGGCGCATTCGGGAACATTGGTGACTTCGGGGCAAGGCCGGGGCGTTGTCATTGCCATCGGGACACAAACCGAAATCGGTCATATCAGCACCTTGGTGGCTGGGGTTCAACAGTTGACCACACCGTTGCTCAAACAAATGGAACAATTTGGCCGTTGGCTCACCGGGGCTATTTTGGTGGTGGCGACCATTACTTTTGCTTTTGGGGTTTTGGTACATGACTATACCGGAGCCCAAATGTTCCTTGCCGCCGTTGGTTTGGCGGTGGCTGCAATTCCCGAAGGCCTGCCCGCAATTATGACCATAACCTTGGCCATTGGCGTGCAACGCATGGCGAAGCGCAATGCCATTGTGCGGCGTTTGCCGGCGGTTGAAACGTTGGGGGAAGTGAATGTCATTTGTTCAGATAAAACCGGGACCTTAACGCGCAATGAAATGACGGTGCGTTCAATTGTTACGGCGGAAGGGGGATTTGAGGTGTCGGGTACGGGGTACAATCCCCATGGCAGTTTTCGGCTGAACGACCAAGATATCGATCTTCAAGACTATAGCGTGTTGTGTGAAGCCTTGCAGACGGCTGTTTTGTGCAACGACACCCAAGTGGAACAGGGGAAAGACGAATGGCTGGTTCATGGCGACCCCATGGAAGGTGCTTTGTTGATCGCGGGTTTGAAAGCCGGGCAGGAACCTGCAACCTTGGCCCAGCAATTTCCGCGTACCGATTTGATCCCATTTGAAGCCGAGCATAAATTTATGGCAACGTTGCATCACGCCCATACCGGAGAGGCTTTTATCTTTCAAAAAGGCGCGCCAGAACGGGTGTTGGAGATGTGTTCGTCCGTCCGGACCAAAACCGGAGATCAGCCCTTAGACGCCCAGCTGTGGCATGCCCATACAGAAAAATTAGCGGCGCGCGGGCAACGGGTTTTGGCTGTGGCGTGTAAAGCCGGAGAAAGTCATCAAACCGAGTTGGATTTTTGTAATGTCGAGAACGGTCTGGTTTTGTTGGGCCTATTTGGTTTTATCGATCCGCCCCGAGAAGAAGCCATCACCGCCGTTCAGCAATGCCAAGACGCGGGCATTGTCGTGAAAATGATTACCGGAGATCACGCCGCTACGGCACGCGCCATTTCGCGTCAGTTGAGCCTCGTCAATCCCGATATATCTTTGACAGGCCAAGATTTGGAACGCATGACCGATGAAGAATTGGAACTTTGTGTCGAAGAGGTCAATGTTTTTGCCCGCGTCAGCCCCGAACACAAACTGCGTCTGGTCAGCCTGCTGCAAAAACGCGGGTTGACCGTTGCCATGACCGGGGATGGGGTCAATGATGCGCCCGCTTTAAAACGGGCTGACGTTGGCATATCGATGGGCAATAAAAGTACCGAAGCCGCAAAGGAAGTGGCGGAAATGGTCTTGTCCGATGATAACTTTGCTTCAATTGCCTGTGCCGTCGAAGAAGGCCGCACGGTTTATGACAATATCCGAAAGTCTATTTTATTCATTCTGCCCACCAATGGCGGAGAGGCTTTAACCATCATCGCCGCCGTTGTGTTGGGCTTTTCAGAATTACCGCTGACCGCGTTGCAAATTTTGTGGGTGAACATGATCACCGCCGTGACCTTGGCTTTGTCTTTGGCGTTTGAACCTTCAGAAAACGATGTCATGAAACGCCCGCCGCGCCATCAAGGCCAAGCGGTGCTCACACCGATGTTTTTGTGGCGCATTAGCTTTGTATCCATGATCATTTTGGCGGGGGTCTTTGGCCTGTTTATCTGGGAAATTGAACAAGGGGCCAGTATCGAGCGCGCCCGCACCATCGCCGTGAACACCCTGATTTATTTTGAAATCTTCTATTTGTTCAATTCACGCTACATATACGCGCCCGTCTTGAACCGGGATGGATTGTTTGGCAATCGTTATGTTTTGATCGCCGTTGCAGTGTTGGTGGTGATCCAGCTTGGCTTTACTTATATTGGTGCCCTTCAGGTTGTGTTCGGCACTGTGGGCATCGGTTGGCTGGACTGGGGTATGATTATTATTGTGTCTTCCAGTGTTTTATTTCTGGTTGAAATTGAAAAGGCGTTGTTTCGTCGTTATATAAAGCCCAAAGTAAATAACAATAAGTCCACAAGCCCCTAAAATTATAAGGTCCTAATATGAAAATTCTCGCCTTTGCCGCAACCAGCAATACAAAATCCATCAATAAAAAACTCGCCATCTATACCGCAAACTTGCTGGAAAATGCCGAAGTCGAAGTATTGGATATCAACGATTTTGAGTTGCCGCTGTACAGCGAAGACAAACAAGCTGAAATCGGCAAGCCTCAACTGGCCCGTGATTTCTTGGACAAAATTGGCGGCTGTGATGCAATTGTTGTGTCCTATGCGGAACACAATGGCTCGTACACGGCGGCGTTTAAAAACCTGTTTGATTGGTGTTCGCTGTTTGGCAAAGAAGTCTATCAGGGCAAAAAGATGGTGTTGCTGTCAACATCCACCGGACCCAGCGGAGCCGCCAGTGTGCTGGCACAGGCCGTAAACTCCTCGCCCTTTTTCGCCGGAGACATCAAAGGCTCAGTTTCCGTGCCAAGTTTCAACGAAAACTTCGACAGTGCCACCGGAAAAATCACCAATCCGGACATCAAGGCTCAGTTGGTGGAAGCTATGGAAAACTTGCTGTAACACTTTCCCCAAAAAAACAGCCCCCAGCCCCAAAAAACAGCCCCCAGGCTCCGGAAAAGGAGGGGGGGACAACTTTTTCCGGTGTCTGGGGGAGGAAACTGACAGATGTCAGTTTAAGTCTGTCAGGAAAGGGATGACTGTATAAGTCTATTTCCTGATCTTTTTCGCAATCAAAGCAACATTTTTGTAAAGCACAGCGGGCATGAACCCCAAGGCCAAGGCAAACGCCATGGTCATGATAATTGGCGGGTTGCCAATGGTCGCGTAGGGGATCGTATAAGCCAAGGTGCCAATAATAAGGAAAGCACTGCCAACCGTTCTTACCGTTGAGCATTTATTACATCTAGGTTTCTTTGATAYTTTTTGATCAGCAACACTAGTGTCTTGGTGGTTGCTGTCGGTGCCTGAAATTGAATTCATGTTATTAGCCTTATTGTTACAAGCAATACCCAAGACCACATGTCTTGAATCGTATGCTTTTGGTCGTGTGTCTTAAGGTCGCCGTWACAAGAGGAGTGATATATCTTGGGGGGAGGCCATATTTCACATAAAGGACATTAGGGGTGTGTTGTTGCGATTGAGTATCGTTATTAATGCATGGCTGGTATGCGTTTTAAGCATAAGTAAACGGTGTAGAATCTTTTATTCAAGCAGGGGAGGKATGATAAAAATGCATGAGCTTTCTCCTTGCTCCCTGTGTGGGAATCGCCTATACGGTCTGTGGGCCACGGTCTCCCAACGGACCGCGACCCTTCTGCTGAGAGGCGAAGGGCATTTTTGAGATTAGACTTTTGATGCGCGCGGAAAACCGTTTGCGCCGTGGTTTGGTTTTTATGCTCCCTTCGTTTGTGTAACAAGAAGGGAGTTTTTTTATGACGACACCTACGACCACAAATACGACCACMAATACGGCCACARTACCAAAACCGGACCAACGTCCAAACAATCCTAATTTTTCATCTGGCCCTTGTGCCAAACGTCCCGGCTGGACCGTGGACGCTCTGTCTGACGTTCTTGACGGACGGTCTCACCGTTCCGGTCCCGGCAAAAAGAAGCTGGCCGAAGTCATTGATCGTACCCGCAAAGTGCTGGGCGTTCCCGACGATTACCGCATTGGCATCGTTCCCGCATCTGATACGGGCGCGGTTGAAATGTGCCTGTGGTCTATGCTGGGCGCACGTGGCGTTGACGTTTTGGTCTGGGAAAGCTTTTCCAAGGGCTGGGGCGCGGACATCACCAAGCAACTTAAATTGGACGATGTGCGGATTTTAGAAGCCGATTACGGTAAATTGCCTGATCTGGCTCAAGTCGATTTTTCCCGTGACGTTGTGTTTGCTTATAACGGCACCACATCGGGCGTCAAAGTTCCAAACGGCGACTGGATTCCAGATAACCGTGAAGGCTTGACCATTGCCGATTCAACATCCGCCGTATTTGCCATGGATATGCCGTGGGCCAAATTGGACGTGGTGACGTATTCCTGGCAAAAAGTCATGGGCGGTGAAGCGGCTCATGGCATGGTGATCTTAAGCCCCCGTGCGGTTGAACGTTTAGAAACCTACACTCCCAGCTGGCCTATGCCGAAAGTCTTTTTGATGGCAAAAGGTGGCAAGCTGATGGAAGGTATCTTCCGTGGCGAAACCATCAACACCCCCTCGATGCTGGCGGTCGAAGACGCTTTGGACGGCCTGAAATGGGCGGAAAGCATTGGCGGTCTTGAAGGTCTGCGCATGCGCTCTGATGCTAATCTGGCCGTGATCGAAGACTGGGTGGCTGAATCAAGCTGGGCTGATTTCTTGGCCGAAAGCAAAGACATTCGCTCGAACACTTCGGTGTGCTTGGTGGTCAAAGACCCGGCATTTACGGCATTGGACAAGGATGTTCAGGCGGGTTTGGTCAAAGACATGGTGAAATTGCTGGACGGTGAAGGTGTTGCTTATGACATCGGCGCGTACAGAGATGCCCCCGCCGGACTTCGCATTTGGGCAGGTGCCACGATCGAAGTGAACGATCTGGACGCTTTGTTGCCTTGGTTGGACTGGGCCTACGCTCATGTTAAGCCTTAATCTCCCACATCTCCCCACAAATACAATTTATTGAAGAGGACTAAAGACCATGGTTAAGGTTTTAATTTCTGACAAAATGAGCCCCCGCGCGGAACAAATTTTTAAAGATCGCGGTGTTGAAGTCGACGTTATTACGGGCATGAGCCCCGAAGAGTTGAAAGCGTGCATCGGTGAATATTCCGGTCTGGCTATTCGTTCGGCATCCAAAGCCACGGCGGAAATCATTGCCGCTGCGGACAACTTAAAAGTCATCGGTCGTGCGGGCATTGGTGTTGATAATGTTGACATCAAAGCCGCCACCAACAAAGGCATCGTGGTCATGAACACGCCGTTTGGCAACGCCATCACCACGGCGGAACATGCCATCACGATGATGTTGTCTTGTGCGCGTGAAATTCCCCAGGCGAACGAATCTACACACGCCGGAAAGTGGGAAAAATCCCGCTTTATGGGTGTTGAAATCATGGGCAAGACTTTGGGTTTGATCGGCGCGGGCAACATTGGTTCCGTGGTTGCGGATCGTGCTCAGGGTTTGAAAATGAAAGTTGTGGCGTATGACCCATACCTTTCCCCTGAACGCGCCAAAGACATTGGTGTTGAAAAGGTCGAATTGGACGAATTGTTCAAACGCGCCGATTTCATTTCCCTGCACACCCCCATGACCGACAGCACACGCGGCATCATCAACGCCGAAGCTTTTGCGAAAATGAAAGACGGTGTGCGCATTGTGAACTGTGCACGTGGTGGTTTGGTTGTTGAAGCCGACCTGATTGCCGCTATTGAAAGTGGCAAATGTGCCGGCGCTGCTATGGACGTGTTCGAAGTCGAGCCCGCCAAAGACAACGCCATGTTTGGCAACCCCCGCATCATCTGTACGCCTCACTTGGGTGCCAGCACGTCGGAAGCTCAAGAAAACGTGGCTTTGCAAATCGCTGAACAAATTTCCGATTATTTGCTCACGGGTGCTGTGACCAACGCTTTGAACATGCCAAGCGTATCCGCCGAAGACGCACCACGTTTGCAACCGTACATGAAACTGGCCGAACAATTGGGCAGTTTTGCAGGTCAAGTTACGCAAACCGGCATTTTGTCTGTGACCATCGAATACGAAGGCCATGTGGCAGAACTCAATACCAAGCCTTTGACGGCCGTTGTTTTGCAAGGTTTGTTAAGCCCAATGTTAGAAGGCGTGAACATGGTCTCTGCTCCGGCGATGGCCAAAGAACGTGACATTTGCATCAGCGAAGTGACCAGCGAACGGCCAACGGAATATCAAACGCTGATTTCCTTAACCGTCAAAACGGAAACCCAAACCCGCACGGTGCGCGGCACATTGTTTGCGGGTAAAGATCCGCGCATTGTCGACATCAAAGGCATTTCTATGGATGCTAAATTGGGCGAACACATGTTGTACATGACCAACAAAGATCAACCGGGCTTCATCGGTGGGTTGGGTACAGTCTTGGGTGATGCGGGCATCAACGTTGCGACCTTTAATTTAGGCCGTGCCGAAGAAGGTGGCGAAGCCATCGCGTTGATCGAAGTTGATAACTGTGTCAGCGAGGACATCTTAAACAAATTGCAAGGCCTCGACCAAGTTGTTCGGGCGCAATGCTTGCAGTTCTAAGCTTCGCACACACAACAAACAAAAAGGCCTCTCAGATCGAGAGGCCTTTTTTTATGTATTCCATTGATGCGTCTGTTCTAGGGATCAGTTGCCGTAATGGTAAGCGTTGGGGGTTGGGGGAATGTCATGTTGTTGGCGCAGGCTCCAACGTAACCAAAAGCAGCTGACGTATCTAATTTAACTTCGACACGAGGCATTACGCCTGTGCAGGTATACGGTGAAGAGAGTGCTGTTATCATTGTAAAGCTGGCCGCATCATCAGTTTGTGTAATCCCATTGTTTGAATAATTATATGCCCCTAAACCCGCAGCCGTTTGAATAACGGCTTGGTTGGGAAGATACATCGTTTGTAGTGCGCCATTGCCCGCAGCAGCACCATTATTGTAACCCGCAAACGCCGTGTTTCGGGCCGCAATATCAGTTCCATTTGTGCGACAGGCTCCGGTGCTCATGGCCATGGAAAATTGAGCTGAAAGCGTTGTGCGAACATGAGTCCACGTTTGATAAAGAGGAATTCCGCTGATATCGACCAATTTTCCGATATCAGCACCAGCGGTCGCCGAGGCAATGTCAAATGTTCCCGAGACAGAGCCAAGCACAAAGGGATTAGAACAGGCTGTAGATCTGCAAAGTTCAACTTTTTCGATGGTGACATTGTACGTGTCAGGACGCGCACCCACGGTTCCTGCAATTGCATCAGCTAAGACTTGGTTTGTTCCCATAAGAAGGACTACGGAAACTGAAAAAGAGAATAAGATTTTATTTTTCATATCTTAGTTACCCCGCGTAATCACGACACCAGAGGTGGTGCGTTCAACGATGATTTTATTTTGGCGACGGACTTTGGTCAGTGTGTATTCGCTCATGTCCCGCATGTCCCATGCGCGATCACTCACCAAATTATTGCTCATCATCACCGGACGCGGAGCGCCAAAGGGAATGCTGAAGGTTAGTTTGGCAAACTTTTCACGTTTGTCGATGAAGTTATCATCGGTGAGACCGGCTTCAATCGTTAGGTTTTGGTGAACTTCGGCTTCCAGACTTGTGGACCAGCCTTTAACGTCTTCTGCATTGGCAACAGAATCCCAATAGTACCGACTGGCGTGGACCTTGGCCCAGGGCAGGTAAGGGACTTGAGCACTTAATTCAAAGTCTCGACCACTGAGGACTTCTTCTTGAGTGTCATCTGAAAAACCATTGCCGGATTTGTTGCTGAGGGCATGATAGTTGTTGAACGTAAAGTCCAAGCCTGACCATTTGATTTCGGCACCTACACCCGCACGTTTGTGTTTGCGTTTCCATTCGTAATCAATAAAAGTATTTACCCCAGCCAAAATGGTGTTGTCGGCAAACAGTTGACGGTAGCCAAAGCCCAAGTTGGTGACATCACGATCTGTGCCTAAATAATTATAGCGGCGCTGACTGATTTGGGTGAAAACGGTTTTTTGTTTGCCCGGCGATTGATACAACGGCTGTACGGTCAAAATCGACCATTCAGGCTTTAAGTTGTCTTGAAACTTAAGCTCAAATTCAACACGTTTTAAATAATCGGGAAGATTTTGCCCAAATGCGGGAAGCATATAATCGACAGAAGAATTAATTAATGTTTTAAGAACATCCTGATTTTGTAACGGGCCTGTGGATACATTCGTTTCATGCTGGGGGACACTCAGGTCCTGTGATTTTGCAACAGGAACTGAAAAAGAAATAAAAGCACCCGTCCAAGCCAAACCTAAAACGATTTTTTTCATATAATACATTGGTAAAGAAACCTTAAATTTTTTATTAAATACATATTTATCATGTGGAAAAATGGCCGTCAATATGTTGTTTTACTTAAAAAATAAATATTACAATTAATGAGAGTTCCCTTTCAAAGAGGGGGGAGGGCGGCCATGCTTTATTCTTTAGACGTCTGGAAAATAAAAAAAATCGTTCAGGCGAAACACCCACGCAAAATAAAAAAAGGCCTTTCAAAGTGAAGGGCCTTTTTTTTTGCTCAAGATTACCTATCTACATTATAATTACTTTAACGCGTAAATTGAGGATGAGGCAAAGCCATGGAAGTTCGGAAGTTTGTTGCGGGAGAAATTGTTTTTTCCGAGGGGGACGTCGGCGATCAAGCCTTTATTTTGAAATCGGGAAAAGTCAAAATCACCGTTAAAGTCGGTGACGAAACCCCCAGAACGTTAGCCACCATTGGGCCCGGAAGTATTTTTGGGGAAATGGCCTTGATTGACGATGCCGTACGCGCAGCCTCGGCGGTTGTGCTTGAAGAATCTCAAGCGATGGTGATTTCTCAAGCTGAATTTCAAGAGCGCTTAAAAAAATCAGACCCGGTTATTGGTTTGCTTTTGAAAATTTATACAGATCGCCTGCGYGAACAAACAGCCCAGCTTRCCGCCCGTTTGACCTGATTKCCTTATACGCYGCCACAGGCYTTGTTGGCGGGTACGGCTTGTTGAATGCGCTTTGGYGGATCAAGGTTCARGTTTGCCATAAAGGTTATAAAACCAGCCTCATCCAAGGTCAGACGCGGATTGTGGGCTTTTTCTTCCCCAACKGTGCTGGACATTTTCCCGGTGTAATCRTGACCCGGGTAAACCAAAGTTTCGTCCGGTAAACTGAGYAATTKTTCYTTGACCGAATGATACAAGGTGGAAGATGAGCCGCCTTGAAAATCGGTGCGACCGCATCCCCGGATCAATAAGGCGTCGCCTGTAAACACCATGCCTTCAACGTAAAACGACAAGCAGCCTTGCGTATGGCCCGGCGTCTCTAAAACTTTGAGGGAATATTCGCCAAACGTGATCTTATCGCCATCTTTCAGTTTTAAGTCCGCACAGTCAATGTCCTCATGAATACTGAAACCCGTTTTGCAGCTTGTTGCTTGGCGAAATTGACCACTGGCGGTGATGTGGTCGGCGTGAATATGCGTATCAATGGAATAGAGAAGCTTTAAGTCCATTTCTTCGATCAATTTCAGGTCGCGATCAAATTGTTCGCGCACAGAATCAATGATCACCGCTTCACGGGTGGTTTGATCGGCAAGGATGTAGGTATAGGTCCAAGTCGCAGGGTCAAAAAGTTGACGAAAAATCACGGACGAAGTCATCGCAGAGGGCCTCTTTGTTTCATTCTTCATTCAATACGTATTAGCTTTTTGTAATATTACAATCCTTTTTCATCAAAAAGGCACAAAAAAACGTCGATTGCCCACAAGCTCAGGCATCACTTTTATTATTTTAGATTAGCAATCACTGGATATAGCTAGTTAGCTCACTTTGTTCCCGATGCGCTCGAAACGGATGGCTTGGGGCCAACGCCAGAACATCCACCAACTCGCTGATCCATTTCTGGAAAAGTAAATTAGGATGATCTTGCCCGTTAGATTTTCGCGTGGGATGAAGCCGACTATGTTTTGATAACGCGAATCAAGGGAATTGTCGCGATTGTCACCCAAGGCGAAATAGTGTTCGTCAGGCACGATATAGATAGGGGTGTTATCCGTAACTGCGTTATCGGTCTCTTCGATAATTAAGTGGCTCTGTCCGTTCGGCAAAGTTTCTTGGTATTGCGTTACAGCACGGTGCATTCCTCGCCAGCCCGAATATGTGTACTCTCCTAGGTTTTTGCGAAGCGCTGATTTTCCATTGATATGCAGGACGCCCCCCTTTACTTGAATGCGGTCTTTGGGCAATCCAATGATGCGTTTGACGTGATCGGTTCCGTCCAAGGGCCGTTTAAACACAACAAGATCGCCTCGTTCCAAGGGTTGGTTTTGATACGCAGAGGTATGGGCCAATAAATAATCGCCAACAAGTAAGTTCGGTATCATTGAAGTAGCGGGTATAGAGTAGGTTTCAAACGGCGGTTCAAGAGGGAGTGTAGCGAGCTCTGTCATCAGGAGTACAGACACGTAGATGTACCATCGATTGAAGCGCCGTAACTGTACTGCGCTTGCTCGATATGCATAACGATAAGCATCTATGGCAACAAAAATTGTAATGACGAAATATGTTAGGCCCCAGAAAAGAAAGAACACTGTGCCTTGGTACAAGGTAAGCAATTCTGTGGCTACAAATCCAACAACATATATAAAAATATTGAAAGCAATGAACGTTACCGCACGAAAGAGTTGTCCATTATATAGATAGCCCAATCCTGGCAAGATGAAGTTGAAAAATGCGGCCACAAGTGGACGTCTTTTTACGAGTTTAGCCTCATTCATGCGCTCCTCCAAAAATTGTCCTATGGTAATATCGATCTCGGATAAGTGTAACGAATTGTAGTGTTAGCTTCTACTCCAAATTCTCTTTTAGACGCCTGCCCGTAATACAGTTTGCAATAGCCATGTCCTAGCGAACGTCATGCACATTTCACAAAAAAACGCCGCTCGGTGARGAGCGGCGTTTTWWATMGTTWRWNNCGAAARRKMNNTTNATTCGTTGTGRTAAGAAACCAAACGTTCAACTTCGTTTTTRGAACCCATGATGCAYGGTACGCGTTGGTGCAGACCKGTTGGGYYRAYTTCCATGATGCGTTCACGYCCGGTTGARCAGACGCCACCGGCTTGTTCWARGATGAAGCTCATCGGGTTGGCTTCRTACATCAAACGCAATTTGCCGCCTTGTTCGCGAAGACGTTCGTCCATKGGRTACAAGAAGATGCCGCCACGGATCAAGATGCGGTGGATTTCAGCAACCATGGAAGCGATCCAGCGCATGTTGAAGTTTTCGCCACGTGGACCTTCAGTACCAGCCATGCATTCGTCAACATAACGTTTAACCGGCGCTTCCCAGAACCGAGAGTTCGAAGCGTTGATCGCAAATTCGCGGGTATCTTCAACAACTTTCATGTTCGGGTTGGTGAGCACAAATTCACCGATGTTTTGGTCTAACGTAAAGCCGTTAACGCCATCACCCGTGGTCAAAACCAACATGGTGGAGGGGCCATACAACGCGTAACCCGCACAAACCTGTGTGGTGCCAGGTTGCAGG
>NVSZ01000072.1 GCA_002732845.1 Rhodospirillaceae bacterium | reverse complement strand
CCTGCTTCTACCAAAGTACAGACTATGCGGTCGTGGCGGAATTGGTAGACGCGCAGCGTTGAGGTCGCTGTGGGAGATAATCCCGTGGAAGTTCGAGTCTTCTCGACCGCACCAAATTTTAAGGCCCGCCAACGCCTGCGATGGCGGGCCTTTAATTTTTGAGCTTAGGCGAGGGGAGTGTGACATGACCGATCCTAACCTAGAGAACCGAGCGCCCAAGGATTTACCTAAGGCCCCGGACGCTCCCTCTGTTTTTGAACGGGATGGCGAAGATACCCACTTTGGGATACCCGAAGAAACGGTCAACGCCGTAATTTTGGCGCTGGAAGCCAATCAAGACCAGCTGGTGCGGGAATTGATGGCGCCGTTGCATTTTGCCGACGCCGCCGATTTGTTGGAAACGCTCAGTGTTGATGACCGCCGCCAATTGTTGGAAGTCGCCCACGAAGTTTTAGATCCCGAATTTTATTCAGAATTGGACGAAACCGTTCGCGATGAAGCGGTGGATATCATCGGTTTGGATGCGGTGGCCGAAACCGTGGCCGAATTGGACATCGATGACGCGGTCGAATTTGTTGACGAGCTGGACGAACACGAACAAAAGCATGTCTTAGAAGCGATCCCGGCCGCCGATCGGACCTTGATCGAACAAGGCCTGTCATATCCAGAAGATTCCGCCGGACGTTTGATGCAACGCGAAGTTATGACCGTGCCAAAGTTTTGGTCGGTCGGCGAAACCATCGATTATATGCGCACCAATGCGGACAAATCCGCAACCGATTTTGGCAATATCTTTTACGACTTGGTGGTGGTTGATCCCAGACACACCCCCCTGGGCACGGTGCCGTTGAGCGTTTTGTTGCAAAGCCAACGCCCGGTCGCCATCACCGATATCATGCACGAAGAAATGAAACTGGTTCCGGTGGATTTGGATCAGGAAGAAGTGGCGTTTTTATTCCGGCAACGCGATCTGGTGTCGGCACCGGTGGTTGGAGACGATGGGCGTTTGGTGGGTATGATCACCATTGATGACGTGGTCGACGTTATCGATGAAGAAGCCGAAGACGACATCTTGCGCTTGGGTGGTTTGCAAGAAGATGATTTGTACGCGGCGGCTGTCGATACCACACGATCGCGTTTTAGCTGGCTCTTTGTAAATTTGATGACCGCAATTTTGGCGTCTTCGGTCATTGGCTTTTTTCAAGGCACCATCGAACAAGTGGTCGCGTTGGCGGTGTTGATGCCGATTGTGGCGTCCATGGGCGGCAATGCGGGCACACAAACCATGACCGTTGCGGTCAGGGCCTTGGCGACCAAAGAACTGACCACCACCAATGCCATGCGTCAAATTGGCAAAGAAACTTTGGTGGGGGGCATCAATGGTATTTTGTTTGCGGTCCTCATGGGCAACGTGGCGTGGCTGTGGTTTTCATCGCCTGGGCTGGGCATCGTGATTGGCTTGGCGATGATCATCAATATGTTGGTCGCTGGTGTCACGGGGGCGGCGATTCCCATCATGTTGGAACGCCGTGGAATTGACCCGGCTTTGGCCAGCAGTGTGTTTTTGACCACCGTCACGGATGTTGTTGGGTTCTTGGTCTTTTTGGGGCTTGGCACCGCTTTCTTGCTGTAAAATATTGACAAAATCGCGTCAGCTTCCGACAATATACGCGGAGGATTGCTTGCGATGCCCAATATCTATTCAGACGAAGAAGAGCCCAGCGCCAGACTCTTTGTTCTGGTCGCAGACTCATCCGCGCAAATGCGGAAAATTATTCACAATATTTTGATGCATTCCATTGGAGTTGCACGGGTTTTTGATGCTGCCGATGGAGAGCGCGCGTTGGACGTCCTAAGCGACAGTCCCTGTGATTTGCTGATTTTAGATGTTGAAATGCGGCCTTTGGGCGGAATCGAATTGGCCCGCAGAATTCGCAATAATGAAGAAAAAGTAGATCCTTTTGTGCCGATCATCATCACCTCAAGCACACCGGCGATAAAAGATGTCGCCGGTGCTCGGGATGCTGGGGGGACCGAATATCTGGCCAAACCACTGTCGGCCAAGATTTTGAATTTACGCATTCAGTCATTAATCAACAAGCCGCGGCCTTTTGTTAAATCGGAAAGCTTCTTTGGCCCCGACCGTCGTCGGCATACTTTGGACGATAATTTAAACGACGAACGCAGAAGCCAAGAACCCGAAATTATTGAACCTTCATAATGTTTGATAAGCTTTAGGCGTCAGACAAAAAAAGAGTTCCGCTCAGGTATTAAATCAGATATGTTATCGGCAACTTACTGGGGGGTTGGGCCTGATATAAAAGCTTGATTTTAACAGTGGAAATTAAGGCAATACAAAGGGTCTAAAGTTTACAATGTCGTCCGAAATGTCATCTGCAACGCCATCTACAACATCAGCTACAACGTCAGGTACAACGTCAGCTACAACGTCAGCTACAACGTCATCAGCAACGTTATCCGTTGACATAACTCAGCTTAATTTACTGCTTGTCGAAGACAATATCCATTTTAGGACGTTGATGCGCAAGGTCTTGCAGGCCTTGGGTATAGATAACCTTGAAGAAACCGAAGACGGCATTGAAGCTTTAGAAGTCTTGCAAACCAAAACACCTGATTTGGTGATCGTCGATTGGAAAATGGATGGTATGGACGGTGTGGAATTTGTTAAAGAAATCCGCTCACTCAAGGGCCCCAACCGCTTTGTTCCCATCATCATGGTCACCGGTTATACCGAAGAACGGTTGCGCACAACGGCGAACAATGCCGGGGTAAGCGGTTTTTTGGGCAAGCCGATTTCGCCGAAGTCCTTGTTGGGGCGCATCGTTGACGTAATGGAAAACCCCCGGCCGTTTTTTGAGACGTCTGACTTTTTTGGGCCGGATCGTCGCAAAACGAATCAGAAGTTTGATGGTAAGGATTTGCGTCTTCATCAAATTGATCCGGTGGATCAACAGCCGACTTAAGCCTTTTCGATCATGTTGAAAATACAGGCCTTTCTATTTGATCAGAATAAAGTTCTGACAACAGCCGAGCTTTATGTTCTAAGGTTTGCTAACAAAACCACTTTTAAACCACTTTATAAACCACGGGGAAAGACATGGCAGGCAGTATCAATAAGGTCATTTTGGTGGGGAATTTGGGCCGTGATCCCGAAGTTCGCTTTACCCAAGACAATAAAAAAATCGTCAACATGTCGATTGCGACATCCGAAAGCTGGAAAGATCGCACCACCGGCGAACGCCGGGAAAAAACCGAATGGCATCGTGTGGTGATTTTTTCAGAAGGCCTCGCCAATATTGCTGAAAAATATCTGCGCAAAGGCTCAACCGTTTATATTGAAGGTCAATTGCAAACCCGCAAATGGCAGGATAAAGACGGTCAAGATCGTTACACCACAGAAATTGCGCTTCAGGGCTTTAATTCAAACCTGACCATGCTGGGCGGCCGTGATGGCGGCGGCGGCGGCGGCGACTTTGGTGGCGGTTCTGGTGGCGGTGGCGGCTATGACAGCGGCCCATCTGGCAGCAGCGATGGTGGTGGCGGCGGATTTGACAGTGGCAGCAGCGGTGGCGGCTCTGGCCCAGCGCCGGGTGCCGATCTGGACGACGAAATTCCGTTCTAAATCTCCGGTAAAATAAAATTCTTTTAAAAAGGTCGCCTGAGTATGGGGCGGCCTTTTTTGATGGCCTTTCGAAGGCTTGAAAAAACTCAATAAAGACGCCTCAGGCGGTTGTGATAAGGGGGCTAAAATGCTAAATTCTACACCACAAAAGGTCGTCAATTTTGGCGGCTTTATATGTATTGTAAGCTGTTGATATCGCTTGTGATTTAATAGGGGTAAGCCTTTGACATCCGAATCGTCACCACCGACAGGTCCCAAGGCCGAGCGTTTTGAAACCATCTCCATCGAAGAGGAGATGAAAACCTCCTATCTGGATTATGCGATGAGCGTGATTGTCAGCCGGGCTTTGCCGGACGTGCGGGACGGCCTGAAGCCTGTTCACCGCCGCATTATCCATGCCATGAACGAAAATGGCTATGATGCGACCAAGCCGTTTAAAAAATCTGCGCGCATCGTTGGTGACGTCATGGGTAAATATCACCCCCACGGCGACAGTGCCATTTATGACGCCATGGTGCGGATGGCTCAGACCTTCTCTTTGCGCCTGCCGCTGATCAGTGGTCAGGGTAACTTTGGTTCGATGGACGGTGACCGCGCCGCCGCCATGCGTTACACCGAAGCCCGCATGGCGAAATCCGCCCATGCTCTGATCGACGATATCGATAAAGACACGGTTGATTTTCAACCCAACTATGACGACAGCCAACGCGAACCCAAAGTTCTGCCGGCACGTTTCCCCAACTTGTTGGTGAACGGCGCGGGCGGCATCGCGGTGGGCATGGCAACCAACATTCCGCCCCATAATCTGGGCGAAGTCCTGGATGGTTGCTTGGCCTTGATCGAAAACCCAGACATCACCATTGATGGCCTAATGCAGCACGTGTTGGCGCCTGATTTCCCAACGGGTGGTTTGATCATGGGCAAACAGGGTATCCATTCGGCTTTCCATACCGGGCGGGGCTCGGTGATTATGCGCGGTCGCACAGAAATCGAAGAACGTCCTAAGAATCGTGAAGCCATCATCATCACCGAAGTGCCGTATCAGGTGAACAAGGCGCGCATGGTCGAAGCCATGGCGCATTGTGTCCGCGACAAAAAAATCGAAGGCATTTCCGACATTCGCGACGAATCAGATCGTCAAGGCGTGCGCGTGGTTGTCGAAATCAAACGCGATGCCATGGCCGAAGTTGTTTTGGCTCAATTGTTCAAATTCACCCAACTGCAAACCAGCTTTGGCGTGAACATGCTGGCCTTGAACAAAGGCCGTCCACAACTGATGAACCTCAAACAAATTCTTGAATATTTTGTTGAATTTCGCGAAGAGGTCATTCGTCGCCGCACCATTTTCTTGTTGAACAAAGCCCGCGACAAGGCGCACTTGTTGGTGGGCTTGGCGATGGCGGTGGCAAACTTAGACGACGTCATTAAACTGATCCGCGCAGCACCCAATCCTCAGGTCGCGCGCGAACAATTGATGGAAAAAGCCTGGCCCGCCAAAGACGTGGCGCCGTTGATTGCGTTGATTGACGAACCCGGTCGCGTGGTCAGCGACGAAGGCACCTATATGCTTTCTGAAACCCAGGCGCGCGGTATCTTGGAACTGCGCTTGCATCGTTTGACCGGTCTGGAACGCGATAAAATCGCCGACGATTTGACCGCTTTGGGCGTAGATATCAAAGAATTGCTGTCCATTTTGGGCTCTCGTGAAAAATTGTTTGGCATTTTGACCGACGAATTGGAAGAAATGCGCGAACAGTTCGCTACGGATCGTCGCACTTCGTTGGAAGACGCCGAATTCGAACACGATATCGAAGATTTAATCCAACGCGAAGAAATGGTCGTCACGGTCACCAACACCGGATACATCAAACGCGTACCGCTTTCGACGTACCGGGCGCAACGGCGCGGCGGCAAAGGCCGTTCGGGCATGAGCACGCGGGACGAAGATTTTGTGTCTCAGGTATTCGTGGTGAACACCCATACTCCGGTGCTGTTCTTCTCATCGTTAGGTCAGGTGTACAAACTCAAGGTCTATAAACTGCCCATGGGCAGCCCCACGGCGCGGGGTCAGGCGATGGTCAACATCTTCCCGCTCAGCGAAGGCGAAACCATCTCAACATTAATGCCAATGCCCGAAGACGAAGAAACATGGCAAGATTTGTTTGTCATGTTTGCCACGGCTTCTGGCAATGTGCGGCGTAACCGTCTGTCTGATTTCACCAATGTCATGCGCAACGGTAAAATTGCCATGAAACTGGGCGAAGACGATAAATTGGTCGGCGTGGCGTCATGTTGTGAAAACGATGACGTGTTGTTGTCGGCGCGCGAAGGCAAATGCATTCGTTTCCCGGTCACTGCGGTTCGCGTTTTTGCCAGCCGGGCCTCAACTGGTGTGCGCGGCATGAAGTTTAAAGATGCCAAGGACGAAGCCATTTCCATGACCATCATCGGTCACGTGGATAGCAAAGTCGATGAACGCAAAGCTTACTTGAAAATTCAATCGGCCAGACGTCGTTCAGATGGCACCGATGGCGGGGATGACCTGATCACCGACCCAACCAAACTGGGTATGAGCGAAGAACGCTTTGCGGAACTTGAAAACTTGGAAGAATTCATCCTGACCGTCACCGAAAACGGCTATGGCAAACGTACATCAGCGTACGATTACCGCATCGCCGGACGGGGCGGGCTGGGCATTACGTCCATTGTCACGTCTGATCGCAACGGCGGCGTTGTGGCATCGTTCCCGGTTATCCAAAGTGATGAATTGGTGATGGTCACCGATGGCGGTCAATTGATCCGCACGCGGGTGCACGACATTCGCATCGCGGCCCGCAATACTCAGGGCGTGACGTTGTTCAAAACGGGCAAGGGCGAACATGTAATGTCGGTCACCCAATTGTCCGAAGTCGAAGACGATGAAGCCGAATCTGAAAACGGTGAAACCGTCGAAGGCAACGAAAACGGTCAAGCGGGCGAGGGCGAAGCAGCCGAAGCTTCCACAAGCGAAGCTCCGGTAACCGAAAATGAAAGCTCTGACAGCGAATCATCTAAACCAGATTCGGATGATGAGGCTTAAAAATGTCAGATCGTATCGGCGTTTATCCGGGAACCTTTGATCCCATCACCAACGGGCACATGGATATCATCGCCCGCGCCGCCACCATCGTTGATCGATTGGTGGTGGCCGTGGTTGTGAATGGTGGCAAAGATACACTGTTCAGTTTGGACGAACGTGTGGACATGGTCAAAGCCGATATTGCCACTTTACCAGCGGATGTTTCTGCCCGTATCGAAGTCCGTGCCTTTGATAATTTGCTGGTCGAATTTGTCTCGGACGTGGGCGCAACCCAGATTATCCGGGGCCTTCGTGCGGTTTCAGATTTTGAATATGAATTTCAAATGGCCGGAATGAATGCTCGATTAAGTGAAGAAATCGAAACCGTGTTTTTGATGGCGTCGGAAAGCAACCAATTTATTTCCAGCAGATTTGTCAAAGAAATCGGTCGTTTAGGCGGCGATATTTCACATTTTTCTTCTCAAAATGTGACGAAATTGCTGGCGGCTCGTTTTGCAGAAATCGAATAAAAAATAAAATCAAATAAAAGCATAAACGGGGGTTGACCCGAAGGCCGTGTCCCCTTAAGTTCCCCGAATTCCAGCGAGCCTAGGCTCTGTTCGGAATTGCTTCCAATCCTCGGAAGATTTGTTTGGTGTGGGCTCTTAGCTCAGCTGGTAGAGCATCCGACTTTTAATCGGACGGTCGTGAGTTCGAATCTCACAGAGCCCACCAAACAAACCCACCATCCCCCAAAAAAAACATCCTCCTATAAAATTAACCGAACTTCGGTATACAATACCCCCATGCTTGAAGTTCAACAAAACCCTCGTCTTTTCAAACGCTTTGCCTTGGTTTGGCTGTTGGTCCTGCCGGTCTTGTTTTATGCGTTTTTTGTGGGCGGGCGGGGGTGGTTGTCGACCAACCTGTTCGTGTCCAGCAATCAAACGCTCAGCCTGTATGTCACCGGGTTGCAAGAAATTTTGAACAAATATAAAGCTCTGCCCGAAATCTATGCAGAGCATCCGGTGATTGTTGGTCTTTTGCAATCGCCGGATGATGCTGATTTGCAAAAACAAGCCAACAGTCTGCTGGAAAAATTTAATATATCGGCCGAATCTGCCGATACTTATGTTTTAGATGCCCAAGGTCTAACGCTCGCCGCCAGCAATTGGAATTTGCCCAAAACCTTTGTCGGGCGCAGTTTTAGCTTTCGGCCTTATTTCCAAGATGCCATGAGGTCGGGCAGTGGACGCTTTTTTGCGTTGGGGACGACATCCCTTCAACGCGGCTATTACCTGTCCAGTGCCATCAAAGACGCGCTGGGCACCGTGCTGGGGGTGATGGTGGTTAAGGTCAACGTGGCCACGGTGGAACAAGGCTGGACCGCTCCGCATTATGAAGTTTTGGTCACAGATCAGGCGAGCATCGTGTTTTTGTCGTCGCGACCTGAATGGCTGTATAACGCGGTGCATGATCCGAGCTCCGAAGCCTTGGCCGAGTTGGGCGCAACCCGGCGTTATGCCAACAAGACCATTGGCCGTTTGCCTTTTGATATCAAAGCTGCGGCTGAGCCTTGGGTCAATACTTTTAAACCCCAAAATAAATCAAGTCCCCCTTATCTGGCCACGCACCAAGATGTCGAAGGCGTTGGCTGGCGGGTGTGGATATTAGCGGACCGCACGCCGCTGACCAATTCGGCCTTGGCGTATGCGGGCGGGCTGACCTTGCTGATCACGTTGGGGGCGATTGCGATTGTCAGTTTGATTGAACGTCGCTTAGGCTTGTTGCGGGCCTTGGACGTGCAACAACGCGCCCGTGAAGTTCTGGAAAATTCGGCGAATGAATTGGAGCTTCAGGTTGAAAAGCGAACGGCAGACCTAAGACGTGCGCAAAACGAACTGGTGCAAGCGGGTAAAATGGCGGCGTTGGGGCAGATGTCGGTGGGCATTAACCACGAACTGAACCAACCTTTGACCGCGATTCGATCCTACGCCGACAATGCGGGTAAATTTTTGGACCAAGGCCGCAAGGGCGAGGCCGCAGAAAACCTGTCCCTCATTTCGGCCTTAAGCGAACGCATGGGTGATATCATTTTGCGTTTGAAAATCTTTGCTCGGGAAAGTTCCGACGAACGCACCCCGCAAGTTTTGCAAGCGGTGTTCAAAGACACCCGGCGTATCGTTGATCCCCGTTTGAAAAAAGACCGTGTGAAACTAGACGTCGAAGTCCCGGATTCAGACATTACGGTTCTGGTCAACGATGTGCGTTTGGAACAGGTTCTGGTCAACCTGATCAACAATGCCATTGATGCCTTGGAACAGGGCGATGAACGCCGCATCGTGTTGAAAGCTACTGTAGAGGCCAAGCATGCTCATGTGGCGGTACGTGATTTTGGATCGGGTATTCCCGGTGACGTGATTGACCATTTGTTCGAGCCGTTTTTCACCACCAAAAAAGTCGGCCTTGGCTTGGGGTTGGGGCTGTCCATTTCTTCTGGGATCGTGTCTGAATTTGGCGGCGAATTAAAAGCCCAAAATTTAGTCGAAGGCGGCGCTGTTTTTTCGTTTAATATACCGTTGGCTCCGAAATCTAAGGATTAAAATGCTCGATAAACCCCCCGTAATTGTCATTGATGACGAAGAACATGTGCGCAAGTCCTGTGCGCAGACCTTAGATTTGGCCGGGTTCAAGGCAACCGTTGAAACGTCTGCCGAAGAGGCTTTAGACAGCCTCACACGTAACTTTGGTGGGGTGTTGGTTACCGATATGCGTCTGGGCGGCATGGATGGCATGACTTTTTTGGGTAAAGTCAAAGAATTGGACGAAGACATTCCGGTCATTTTGATCACCGGGCATGGCGATGTGTCGATGGCGGTTGAAGCCATGCACAAAGGCGCCTTTGATTTTTTGGAAAAGCCATTTGATACGGAACGGCTGGTCGATGTGGTATCGCGCGCCGCCAAAAACCGCTGGCTGGTGATGGAAAACCGCCGTCTTAGTCACAAATTAAACGCTCGGTCCGGCGTGGATAACGTGTTGTTGGGGGCATCGCCTGTGATGACCACGCTGCGCGATCAAATCATCACCATGGCCCAAACCGACGCAGATATTTTGATTGAAGGCGAAACCGGGTCAGGCAAAGAATTGGTGGCGCGGTGCCTGCATGATTTTGGCCCCCGCGAAGCCGGAAATTTTGTTGCTATCAACTGCGGCGCTTTGCCCGAATCGATGATTGAATCGGAACTGTTCGGTCACGTGGCCGGGGCCTTTACCGGGGCCCAAAAGGCCCGTGTGGGGAAATTCGAACATGCCCAAGGTGGCACGGTGTTTTTAGACGAAATCGAAAGCATGCCCTTAGACTTGCAGGTGGGTTTACTGCGGGTGTTGCAAGAACGCATGGTCGAACCCTTGGGCAGCAATAAAGCGGTATCGTTAGACATTCGCGTGATTGCGGCGACCAAAATTGACTTGCTTGAGGCCTGTAACCGGGGCGCTTTTCGCGAAGACCTATATTACCGTTTGAACGTCATGACCTTGAATGTGCCGCCTTTGCGCGACCGTAAAGAAGACATATCAACCCTTTTTCAGCACTTTTCCGATATCGCTGCGACCCGCCAGCGTCGCACCAGTCCAAAACTGGACACCGCCTTGGCGCAAAGCCTGTTGCAGCACGACTGGCGGGGCAATGTGCGCGAGCTTCGAAATTCAGCGGAACGCTTTGTCTTGGATCTGCCGGCCTTACCGGCCTTGTCCATGGGAGCCCCAGCAGATCCCGAATGCGAAGAAGGCGCAACTTTACCCAAACGCGTGGAATGCTTTGAAAAGGCATTGATTCAAACCGAACTGAAAAATCACAACGGCAATGTCACAGAATCTTGTAAAGCGTTGGGTCTGCCGCGCAAGACGTTTTATGACAAACTGGCTAAATATGGTTTGAAACGGGATGACTTCAAAGCCTAGTTTTGTGCGGGTTTCCTTACACAATGATTTTCGTGTTGTGCGGCTTTCCGCACACTTTCCGTCTGTTGCTTAAAAGCTTGAAAATCCATTTCCAAAACAACATTTATAAAATCAACGACTTACTGCTGATCTATGTGTCAGGAGCAAAGCTGGCATGCATTTTGAGTATAAAGACGTGAAAAGGACCGTGAGTGTCCTGTGCCGATTATTCATTTTGGAGGTAATTCTATGTATAAAACTCTTGCAGCCACGGCGATGGGTGTCGCTATGCTGGTTTCCACATCTGCGGCGTTTGCATCGTGCGAACCGGGCGAAATTAAAATCAAATTCAGCCACGTGACCAATACGGACAAACATCCCAAAGGCATCGCCGCGACGCTTCTTGAAAAACGTGTGAACGAAGAAATGAATGGCATTGCTTGTATGGAGGTTTTCCCCAACTCTAGCCTTTATAACGACAGCAAAGTTCTGGAAGCGATGTTGAACGGCGATGTTCAAATGGCTGCGCCTTCCCTTTCAAAGTTCGAAAAATTCACCAAAAAATTCCGTCTCTTCGATTTACCGTTCATGTTTAAAGACATTAACGCAGTTGATCGTTTCCAAAACTCTGATGACGGTCAAAAGTTGAAAAATGCGATGCGTCGCAAAGGTCTGGTTGGTCTTGAGTTTTGGCACAATGGCATGAAGCAAATGTCGGCGAACAAGCCTTTGATTTTGCCCAGCGATGCAAGGGGTTTGAAATTCCGCGTTCAGGCGTCTGATGTTTTGGTGGCTCAGTTTGAACAATTGGGTGCTAACCCGCAAAAAATGTCCTTCAAAGAAGTCTACGGCGGCTTGCAAACCAAAGTTATCGATGGTCAGGAAAACACCTGGTCCAACATCTATGGTAAAAAATTCTTTGAAGTTCAAGATGGCACCACCGAAACCAACCACGGCATCCTTGATTATCTGGTCGTGACGTCAACCGACTGGTGGGAAGGCTTGCCAAGCGACGTGCGTACGCAATTGGCTAAAATTCTGCACGAAGTTACGGTCCTGCGGAACAAAGAGTCTTACAAAGTTAACCAAGCCAACAAGCAAAAAATCATTGATGCTGGTGGCACGGTTCGGACTTTGACTTCATCTCAACGTTCCAAATGGCTTGCCACTTTGAAACCTGTCTGGAAAAAGTTTGAAAATGACGTTGGTCGGGACTTAATTGCTGCTGCGCAAGCCAGCAACTAAGCTTTACATCAAACAGTCTGGTTTAGGGACCCGTTAGGGCAATGCTTGGCGGGTCCCAAATCAGGTGCAACAGTTCGGGGGAGCTATGAAACACTTGCAACAAAGTTCATTTGGGCATTTCGTCGATCAAATCGAAGAAACTCTGATTGCCTTTATCTTGGGTATGATGACCTTGATTACGTTTGCCAACGTCGTCACGCGTTATGTTTTTAACAGTAATCTGCTCTGGGCGTTGGAAGCCACGGTGTTTTTGTTTGCGTGGCTGGTGCTGATTGGGGCTTCTTATTGTGTGAAGAAAAACCTGCATTTGGGCATTGATTTGCTGGCGAACGTATTGCCCCCCAAAGGTCGCCGATTGTTGGCTTTGCTGGCTGTGGCGGCGTGTATTCTTTTTGCTATTCTTATGGTTAAGGGCAGCTGGGATTATTGGTATCCCTTCATCACCAAGCGCGCCTTTTTAGAAACCGACGATATTCCGATCCCTGAATTTATGCAGTTTATGGCGGACGCTTTGAATGAAGGCGAACGCTATGAAAAACTGCCCCGGTTTATTCCGTATTTTGCCTTGCCGTTGGGCATGGTGTTGTTGCTGTATCGCTTTCTTCAACTCAGCTGGCAGGTTTGGGTCGGTGAAGTTGATCTGATCATCGCCAGTCACGAAGCCGAAGACATGGAAGAAACCATGTCTACGCACCCAATTGGGGAGGATTAATCCATGGAAGTCGCAATTCTTTTCCTTTGTGTTGTTGGTTTGATGATCATTGGCGTGCCGATCGCGGTGTCGCTAGGTCTTTCCAGTATTTTGTTTTTGGTGGCGTATTCCGATGGCTCTTTGGCTTCGATCGGGCAAACCATGTTTTCGGCCTTTCAAGGGCATTATACCTTGCTGGCCATTCCGTTCTTTATTTTGGCCTCGACCTTTATGTCGACGGGCGGCGTGGCGCGGCGCATCATTCGCTTTGCCATTGCCTTGGTCGGTCATTTTCAGGGCGGTCTTGCCATCGCGTCTGTATTGGCGTGCATGATGTTTGCGGCCTTGTCCGGGTCTTCCCCCGCGACGGTTATCGCCATTGGCTCGATCGTCATCGCGGGCATGCGTGAAGTGGGCTATCCCAAGGAATTTGCCGCAGGTGTGATTTGTAACGCCGGAACGCTGGGCATTTTGATTCCGCCGTCCATCGTGATGGTGGTGTATGCCGCCGCCACCGATGTCTCGGTTGGGCGCATGTTCTTGGCCGGCGTTGTTCCGGGACTGGTGGCCGGATCGATGTTGATGTTGGGCATTTATGTGGCGGCGCGCTGGAAAGGCCTGCCGTCTCAACCTTGGGCCGGGTGGATGGAAATTTTGGTTTCTGCTCGTGATGCCTTTTGGGGCCTGATGCTGATCGGCATTATCTTGGGCGGTATCTATGGCGGTGTTTTCACGCCAACCGAAGCCGCCGCCGTGGCCGCCGTATACGCCTTTATCATTGCCAACTTTGTCTATCGTGATATGGGACCGTTCAGCGAGACGGGCAGGCGCGGTGGACCGTTTTTGGTGCGGGTTATGGGTGTGTTTTGGCATCCCGATACCAAAACTGCATTGTTCGAAGCGGGCAAGCTGACCATCATGTTGATGTTCATCATTGCCAACGCTTTGATCCTCAAACACGTGCTCACCGAAGAACGCATTCCGCAAATGATCACCGAAGCCATGTTGGGTGCCGGATTTGGTCCGATTATGTTCTTGATCATGGTCAACATCATCTTGTTGATTGGCGGCCAATTCATGGAACCGTCTGGATTGTTGGTGATCGTGGCGCCACTGGTGTTCCCGATTGCCATGCAGTTGGGCATTGATCCCATTCATTTGGGCATCATCATGGTGGTCAACATGGAAATCGGCATGATTACGCCGCCGGTGGGCCTGAACCTGTTTGTCACCGCCGGGGTTGCGAAGATGTCG
>NVSZ01000071.1 GCA_002732845.1 Rhodospirillaceae bacterium | reverse complement strand
GGGGTTGGCCTTCGTGTTCACAGGGATCAAAAGCCGCCGCCACGCCCGCCGCATATTTTTGCTGTTCGGGGCGTTTTTCTGAGGTCTGGCTGGCGAGCATTTCATCCAATCGGTTGCGCGCCTCAACGGGCGATACCGGAGCATCACCGGGTTTGGCCTCGAACCCCCGGTCTTCCCAATCGGGCAACTTGTCCCAAACACGAAAGGCGCGGCGCAGGCTTTGAGAATGCGGGGTGTCGCCTTCAAAATTTTCGCCCAAGGCTGCCAAGACGGGTTTTGCCCACGGCCACCCGCCTAAATTCATGGCATGGGCGAGACCGCCTAAGGTTAAGCGGTGGCGTTCATCACGTCCGGGTAAATTCACAAGGTGGCGCAACAACGCTTCCCCCGCGCGGATCAGCGTCATGGCTTCGTCTTCGTGGGTGTGGGGTAACGGAAGTCCCAAAGCTTGCGCCAGCCCCGAAGGAGTCGGCAAGCAAAATTCGGCGGGTTTGGCAAAGGCAAACAGTTCCAAAACGTCAAAAGCGCGGAGCGTCTCGCTGCCAAGCCCCAGCCGTTGTCCGGTGCGCCGCGCATGACAAACGATGGGGGGCATTTCCAGATCGCGCAAGGCCGGGCCGATTTCGCCAAAGGAAAAACTGACAATTTCCCCCGATCCATTAATGCCATAGGCGCGGCGAACCCCCGCCACCAAAGCCAAGGTGTCGGGCATAAGTATTTCCGGGTGGGGGCGCGTTGGATTCGGCATAATCGACAGTATAACGATTTAACGCCAGAGCTTCCCCTTATTTGCCGACAATGCTATGCCTTGGGCATGACTTTAAGCATTCGCCACTTAAAACGCCTGACCATTGGCCCCTTGGATTTAGAGGTGGCGGCCGGGGATATTGTGGCCCTGACCGGGCCTTCGGGCGTGGGCAAGTCATTGTTGTTGCGCGCGATTGCGGATTTAGATACCAACCAAGGCACGCTCAGCCTGAACGGCGAGGCCCGTGAAAGCATGTCGGGCCCCGCATGGCGCAAACAAGTTATGTATGTTCCGGCGTATTCGGGCTGGTGGGCCGACTTGGTTGAGCCTCATTTCGAAGGGGCTCAACGCGGTATCGTCATTGATACCTTGCACCGCTTAGGTCTGGAAAGCACCGCGTTGGGCTGGGAGGTTGCAAATTTATCCACGGGCGAACGTCAACGTTTGAGTTTTGCCCGCGCGGTGGTCCATCGCCCTAAAATCTTGATGTTAGACGAACCGACATCGGGTTTGGATGTGGACAATGCCCAAAAAATGGAAAAGTTGATTGAACAGTATGCCCAAGGCGACATGGGTGACGGGATGGGCATTGTTTTTGTCACCCATGATGCGGGGCAAGCCGCACGTCTGGGCACCCGTCATATTCGTTTACAAGACGGTCAGCTGACAGAGGTTTCGGCCCCATGAGCAGCGTCTATATTCAGCTTAGCTATTTTGATTTGGCGCTGGCCTCAACTTTGTTGCTGTTGGCGGGGGGCTTGTCGATTGGCCTGAAACTGGGCCTTGAAAAAATGTTGGGCATTGCGGCGTTGCGCACGGTTGTGCAGCTCAGCCTGATCGGTTTGGTTTTAAAGCTTTTGTTTCAAACCACATCGCCGTGGTGGACGGCGTTGGCGGCCATTTTCATGATGGGCTTTGCGGGGCGCGAAGCGATGGCGCGTCAGACCTTAAAGTTGCGCGGCGGTTGGTCTTTGGGCATTGCGACTTTGTCGTTAATGCTGGCCGGAACGGTGGTCACCACCTTGGCGTTGACCACGGCTATTCGTCCTGAGCCTTGGTACGACGCCCGGTTTTCCATCCCCCTGTTGGGTATGGTTTTGGGCAATACCTTGAACGGTGTTGCCGTGGGCATGGATCGCTTGAGCGCCACGTTAAAACGCGAAAAAATCGCCATCGAAGCGCGCTTAGCGTTGGGCCATCCGCGCCGCGATGCGGTACGGCCYTATGTGCGCGAAGCCATGCGCGCGGGCSTGATGCMKATYATYAAYGCCATGTCRGCRGCSGGRCTGATWTCWWTSCCCGGCATGATGACCGGGCAGATTTTGGCCGGGGTTGATCCCACCCAAGCTGTTAAGTATCAGATCCTGATTATGYTTTTGATTGCGGGCTCAACATCGCTGGGCGCATTGACGGCTATTTTGGCGCTTTCGAACCGTTTAAGTGATGATCGTGATCGCCTGCGGCTTGATCGATTTCGTTAATCCAGCTATTGTGCAAAAAAATATCTGAAGGAATACAAACGATGAAGTCACTTTTTAAACCTGTTCTAATTGCTTTGGCTGTTGGCATTTCTTTAAGCTTTGCCGCGCCAAGCTTTGCTCAGTCGACCCAGAATATGAAATATCTGACAAAAGAAGAACGGGTTGATTTTAACAAACGTTTGCAGCGCGCCGGGGCGTCTGCGGATCGCTCAAAAGTTACGGCTGAAATGAACCGTATTATCCAACAACGTCGCCTTGAACAACGCAAATTAGAGCGCCAAAAGAAAAAGCTCTATCGCGACAAGTATTAATGCGATCGTTAGGATCTAATGCATGAAAATCGAACTTCTTGAAAGCCTGTTAACGGGCCATAGCGGCATTGATGGAGAACATCGTCAAATTGTTGATGCCATCAATAAAGTTTCAAAAGTGATTGAAGACGGCGAGTTTGAAAAGTGTCCCG
This sequence comes from Rhodospirillaceae bacterium, assembly GCA_002732845.1. GTDB lineage: Bacteria > Pseudomonadota > Alphaproteobacteria > Rhodospirillales > Magnetovibrionaceae > JANLGW01. Next base: position 12,011 of record NVSZ01000071.1, on the reverse strand, counting down.
ATCTGTTGGACGACTTTTTAAAGATCTGTGCGGCTCACTTTAAAAGCGAAGAAAAAATATTGGCAAAGTTGGGCTATCCCGACCTTCAAGAGCACATTGTTTTTCACCGGGAGCTGACCTTAAAAGCTAAGGCGGTCCGGGTTTTGTGTATGGATTGTCATGATCCACAAAGCATTCGGCGGTGCTTTGATGAAATGTCGGCGTTGTTGATCGAAGATGTGGTCAAAGGCGATATGGCGTTTGTTTCTTTTTTGATCGATAAAGGTGTGGCGAAGTCGCGTCTTCACATCAGTTTTTTTGAAAAGCCAAATTTCCCAGCAGATAAAATCGCCTAACGCATACCTTATTTAAGGCGGGACGGGGATTTGCAAAAGGGGGGCAGGCTGGCGGCCTTGAAACCCTTGGTCCCGTACCGCGCAATTTTGACGTTTTCAACCAGGTCAATCGTCAGCATTTGATTGATCAGGGTCTTAACTTCATCTTGAGCATCAGAAATTTCATCAACGCGCGGATCACGGCCTTGGGGCATGGTCTTGCTATAGGCGATAATAATATTGTCCATAACGCTGGGTACTCGCCCACACACCAAAGATTTAATGTCGTGATCGGCGACATATAGGGTGACCGAATAAAACCGGGGTGGTGGACCTTCGTTTTTGGGCACCAACGGCCAGCGCACGGTTTTTAACCAAATGGGGATGGGATCGGGTTTGGACATGTCATCGGGTTTGGCGATGGGTGTGGTGGGTTCAACAGGTTCAGATTGACCAAAACTTTCCGTATAAGCGTTCACGGGTTGTTTATCCGGCTGTAATAAAAAGTATGTGATGGCGATAATAACGGTGACCAGCACGCCCGCGACCGGGATCAGAACTTTGGGTTTGAAAATCCCCCCCGCTTTCCACCACAGTCCGGCGCGGCGATCAATGGCGGCTCCGGCGGCCTTGCGTTCGATAAAGACCCGTGCCAGTTCAATACGCTCATTTTTGATTTCGCGCATCAACACCGCAATTTCTTCATGAATGCGGGCCAGGTCGTCTTTGTGATCGGTGACGATTTTGTTCGTGCGGTGAATGTTTTGCTGACAGAGGTCTAAGTCATTTCGCCGGGTAAAGAGCTTCTTGATGATAACGACCGCTGTTTTTTCAACCATTTCGGCCGAATGAGCGCGACAGGCAAGGGCGATGAAACCAATCGTTCCATCTTCAAACACAACTTCCCAATCGGTCGTGCCGTCTTGTGTTTTGGGCCAAGAAGCTTTTGGATTGTCTGCCATTCGGCGATAACTCACTGTCAATAAACGATTAACTCACTATGGCATTATAGATGTGATTAATAAAGCAGGCGTTAATAATTTTTTTAGGTATTTAAGGCGAGGTGTGACGGTCATCATGGCTGAACACCCTACAAAACGGCATGATGATCAGACAAACAGATAACATTTACGCAAGGACGGCCTCAAATGAGCCTCAGGACAAAAACAGTTGGATTTGGAAGCAAAGGCGCTCATGAACGCCAGATGACCTTTGCCGAAAGCCTGCTGTCGGGCCGTCCTTTGCAACGCGACACCGCAGGCGATATTCCCCACCTAAAACCCCGCCCGAAAATGCGTTTTGGCACAAAAGGGCTGGATCACAGCTTGCAATTATTTGGCGCAAAACCAGAGGCTCTGTTATAGTCCCCAAAACAAAACGAGCGGCATCGTGTTGCGCCAAGCGTTGTCTTTGAYGAAATATCCAAATTTAGATCGGGCGGTGTTGTTAACGGCTCCGAACCAAGACCGTGTCATGGCGAGGATGCTGACGGGCAAAGCTTTTATGGTTTGGTGACGGTCAAAGAGGCTCAATTGGATGGTGCCCATAAACATGTGATTTTTTAAAAGATTAATAACGGGGAATTTTATGAACGCCGACATGTTGCACCTGATCAAAAGCCGTCGCTTTCTGCCGCTTTTTTTGACCCAGTTTTTGGGTGCGGCCAACGATAATCTTTTCAAAAGTGCGTTGATCATGTTGATCACGTTCRGKCTGGCSGAAAAGGCCGGGCTGGAYGGGCCRATCTTGGTRACCTTGGCGGCRGGYATTTTTATTGCKCCGTTCTTTYTRTTCAGCGCCAYCGCCGGGCAATTGGCSGACMGKTTTGATAAAGCCAARATYGCCAAATTGGTGAARGTTGYTGAAATTRTCATCATGACCGGGGCGGCYTATGCGTTCACCACCGAYAACCCMTATGTGTTGATGACGGTRTTGTTTTTGATGGGCACACAATCGGCTTTGTTTGGYCCGGTGAAATWTTCYATTTTRCCGCARCAYYTRAAACAAGAAGAAYTGATWTCGGCCAACGCCATGATGGGSGCGGGMACATTTTTGGCRATTYTSATCGGCACCATTGCSGGKGGWTTGTTGATTTTGACCGAWGGCGGCRTTCARCTGGTTTCRAYCTTGGTGGTGGTGATYGCCGGRYTGGGMCTKGCCACCWSTTTATTTATTCCRGMYGCTCCGGCSGYRRGCGASSSTGTTCGYATCAATSCAAACATYKYTGGCGAAACCGTSAMCATGCTGCGCCAYGCGTCCAGCCGCCGSGAKGTGTTTTTATCSATTTTGGGCATTTCWTGGTTTTGGTTGGTGGGSGCMACGTTYCTCAGCCARTTTCCGGCCTATGCCAARGATGTCTTGGGYGGYGATGAAAATATCGTAACGCTGTTTTTGGCGGTRTTTTCCATCGGYATTGGGTTGGGRTCRATGCTGTGTTCAAGAATTCTTAAAGGCGAAGTCACGGCGAAATTTGTACCTTTTTCCGCGCTTACCATGACCGCGTTTATGATTGATCTTTATGTCGCCAGTACGCAAGTTACCTTTGTTGCCGGAACCCAAATTTCCATGTTTTTAAGCGACCCCATGGGGCTCCGTATTTTGGCGGATTTGTTGATGGTGGCGATATCGGGTGGATTGTTCATCGTGCCGTTGTACGCGATTTTGCAAACCCGCGGGGACGCGGCGCACCGGGCACGCGACATCGCCGCAAACAATATTTTTAACGCCCTGTTTATGGTGGCGAGTGCGCTGATCATCGCCGTCATGCTGGGCAGTGGTTTGACCATTCCCGATGTGTTTTTGACGGTTGCCATCGCCAATGCTTTTGTTGCGATCTACATCTGTAAACTGTTGCCCGACGAATTGATTAAAGCGTTTTTACGCTGGACCTTTAAGTTGGCCTTTCGCGCCGAAATTAAGGGCTTGGACCATTGGCAAAAGGTCGGCGAAAAAGCGGTTATCGTTGTCAATCACGTGTCGCTTTTAGACGCCGCGTTATTGGCAGCCTTTTTGCCGGAAAAACCTCTGTTCGCGGTGAATACCCAGATTGCCGCAAAGTGGTGGACCAAGCCTTTTTTGGCGTTGGTGGATGCTTTCCCCATGGACCCGACCAAGCCGATGTCGACCAAGGGCTTGATTAAGGCGGTGAACGAAGGCCGCAAATGTGTAATCTTTCCCGAAGGCCGCATCACCGTCACGGGCGGCTTGATGAAGGTCTATGAAGGTCCGGCGATGGTTGCCGATAAAACGGACGCCGATATCTTGCCGATCCGTATTGATGGGGCAGAATTTAGCTATTTTTCCCGCCTCAAAGGCACCGTGCGCAGGCGCCTGTTTCCAAAAATTACGCTGACGGTTTTGCCGCCCCGGCGTTTGACCGTGAACGAAGACTTTGTCGGGGGGCGCAGGCGCTTACAAGCCGGCTTAGAACTTTACGACATCATGAGCGATTTGATTTTTGAATCGCGCCATCAGCGTCAAACCTTGTTCGAAGCGTTATTAGATTCCCAGCATATTCACGGCAGCCAAACCCTGATTTTAGAAGATATCAARCGCAATCCATTAAGTTATGGAAAGACYATATTGGGGGCGATTGCGTTGGGCCGAGCGCTAGCCCCGCTCAGCAAAGTCGGTGATTGTGTCGGTGTTTTGTTGCCCAATTCAGTCGGCGCTGCGATCACCTTTTTTGCCTTGCAAGCGACCGGCCGTGTGCCCGCCATGCTGAATTTTTCGGCGGGTTCGGCCAATATGGTTTCGGCGGTGACAACGTCTGAAGCCAAAGTGCTTTTGACATCTAGAGTTTTTGTCGAAGCCGGCGGTTTGCAACAGGCTATTGCAGCCTTGGAAAGTCATGTGAAAATTATCTGGTTGGAAGATGTCAAAGCCAACATGGGGGGGCTGGGGAAACTCAGTTCACTGTTTATTGCCAAGTTTTGGGCGCGCCGCTGGCACAGGAGTTTTCAGGCAAAGCCTGAAAATGCTGCCGCCGTGTTGTTTACGTCCGGGTCCGAAGGCACCCCCAAAGGCGTGGTGCTCAGTCATAACAATCTGTTGGCCAACCGCTATCAATTGTCGGCGCGCATCGATTTTAACCCGACCGATATTGTCTTTAATGCGTTACCGATTTTTCATTCTTTTGGCTTAACGAGTGCGCTGTTATTGCCGATGTTGGCGGGGGTGCGCACATTTTTGTATCCGTCCCCATTGCATTACAGGATCGTTCCGGAACTGGTCTACGACACTCAAGCCACGGTGATGTTTGGTACCGATACATTTTTGTCCGGCTATGCCCGCGCCGCCAATGCGTATGATTTTTTTAAAGTACGCTATGTTTGTGCGGGGGCCGAAAAGGTTAAGGCTGAGACCCGCCAAGCCTTCGCCGATAAATTTGGTTTGCGGATTTTGGAAGGCTATGGGGCCACCGAAACGGCTCCAGTTTTGTCGTTTAATACGCCCATGCACTTTAAAGCCGGTACGGTCGGGCGCTTGTTGCCGGGCATTCGCCACAGACTTGACCCTGTTGACGGCATCGAAGACGCCGGGCGTCTGGTGGTGGCCGGCCCGAATATTATGAAGGGCTATTTTTTGGCGGATCATCCGGGCCAATTGGTGCCGCCGGAGGGCGGTTGGTACGATACGGGCGATATTGTGTCGCTGGATGAACATGGCTTTGTCAGCATCAAGGGCCGCGCCAAACGCTTTGCCAAGATTGCCGGGGAAATGGTCTCGTTGGGTCAAGTCGAAGCCTTGGCCGAGGCCGCTTGGCCCGGCGAAAATCACGCCGCTATCACCTTGCCCGATCCGAAAAAAGGCGAACAGGTGGTGCTGGCCACCGAAGTCGAAGGGGCCACCCGCGCCAGACTTTTAAAAGTCGCCAAAGAAAAAGGCATCGCCGAAATCATGGTGCCGAAATCGGTGCTCACGGTTGCGAAAATCCCCGTGTTGGGTTCAGGTAAAACCGACTACCCGGGGGTTGAGGCTTTGGTCAAAAACGAAGGCAATCCTGCATGACGGATGTGCAAAAGACGGGCTTTGTGATTGGGCTTAGCGTTTTAATTGTCGGCTTGGTTTTTGCCTTGGTTCCTGCGACCGCACAGCCCAGCGCTTATCACCTTTTTTCCGATGGACGGGAATGGTTGGGGGTCGCTAATTTTGGCGATGTTGCGTCTAATTTGGTTTTTGTCATTGCCGGACTTTGGGGGTTGTCAAAGCTTCATATTGTTAAGGGGGCACCCATATACATTCCCCTGTTGGTGTTCTTTTGGGGTGTCGTTTTGGTTGGGCCGGGGTCTGCGTATTATCATTTGGCCCCGGATAACCTGACCTTGTTTTGGGACCGAGTGCCCATGACGATAGCTTTTATGGGGTTATTCGCGGCGGTTATCACAGAACGCATAAATGCAAAAATGGGTGTGCGGATGATTTTGCCCCTGTTGATCTGTTTAGGTCTAGCCAGTGTGTTGTATTGGCGCACCAGCGAAATGATGGGGGTGGGTGATTTACGGGCTTACGCCTTGGTGCAGTTTTTGCCGATGGTCTTGATCCCGTTGGTGATGGTCTTGTTTGTCAACTCTTCAGCAAAAATTGGCTGGCGCGCTCTTTTGGGGCTGTTTGTTTTTTATGGTTTGGCCAAAGTTTCGGAATCTTATGATCACGAGGTATTCAAACTTTTCAGCGGGCTGGTTTCCGGACATACCCTCAAACATATCTTTGCAGGCTTAGGTCCTGTCGCGCTGGTGATGAATTTAAAACAATAATCGTGTAGACTTTTTTGTATGGCAACACGTTCACGACAACATTACTGGACCGCGTTTGAAAAGTGGTGCGGTGCGCGCAACATGAAAGCCTTGCCCGCGCACCCGTGGACGATTGCCCGGTATTTGCGCTGGGTGGATGAACACAAAGATTTTGAAGACGTGCAAGAATCTTTTGATGCCATTTCTCGGGAACATGTTTTGAAAACCGGAAGTGTGCCGACCCGGCATGAAACCGTGAAAAGCACCATGGAATTGATTGCCCGGCGGTCCTTGGTGCGCGATCAACATGCTGATTTGTTTGATGAAGATGAACTATTAGCTGATAAAACGTTCTCCGGGTCTCTGCCGCCCGCGCGAGACCGCGAGACCGCGCCTGAACCCGAAAGTCATATGAAATCGGTGCAACACCGCCATCAATTGAGCACAAAGCCGCGTATGGTGCGTCGCCGTCCAAAACGATAGGGTATGATTTTGCTTGACCTTGAACGCCCGCGGCGGCATTTTTCCTAACATCATGCGTATTTTTAGACATTATACCGACTTACCCGAAGACGCCCGTGGCTGTGTTGTTGCGATTGGCAACTTTGACGGTATCCACAAAGGCCACCAAGCGGTGATTAACGAAGCCGGGTCTTTGGCCCAAAAATATGGCAAGCCTTGGGCTGTCATGACGTTTGAACCTCATCCTACGACTTTGTTCCGACCCAATACCGACCCGTTTCGGTTATCGACCATGCGCACCAAAGCCCGCTTGATCGAAAATCTGGGCGTTGACGAGCTTTTGGTTCAGTCCTTTGATTTTGATTTTGCCAATTTACCCGCCGAACACTTTGTCGATGAAGTTCTTGTGAAAAGCCTTGGCGCAGTTCATGTGGTGGCGGGCTATGACTTTCATTTTGGTCAAAAACGCCAAGGAAATTGTGAAACGTTGTTGAAATTCGGACGCGAAAAGGGCTTTGCCTTTACCGCCGTATCACAGCAAAAAGACGCCATTGGTGAGGTTTTTTCGTCCACGCGGGTTCGGGAATACCTGAAAATGGGCAATGTGCGGGCTGCCTCTTATTTGTTGGGCCATGCTTTTGAATTGGAAGGCCGGGTGGAACATGGCGATGCCCGGGGCCGCCAATTGGGCTTTCCAACCGCCAATATTCACTTAAATGATTACCTGCGTCCGGGGCTTGGCGTGTATGCCATCCGTGCGGGTGTCGACGAAGGCCCAAAGACCAAATGGATTGATGGTGTCGCGAATTTTGGTCGTCGACCGACATTTAAAGACAAAGATGATGTGCTGTTAGAGGTCCATCTCTTTGATWTTGAAGGAGATTTGTACGGCAAGCACCTGCGCGTTGAATTGGTGGAACGCATTCGCGACGAGCGCAAATTTGATGGTTTAGAAGCTTTAAAAGCACAAATCGTCAAAGATTGTGAAATAGCTAGAGAAATCCTCTTAAAAGCAGGGTAAAAAGGCTTCCTCTTTCCTCTAGAAACTGCGGTAAGCCGAAATCATGAGCCTCGATTATAAAAACACTGTCTTTTTGCCCCAAACTGAATTCCCCATGCGYGCCGGATTGCCCGTGCGRGARCCGCAAATTMTTGAGCGTTGGAAAGACCTAGACATMTAYGCCCTGCACAGAAARGCGGGCGAAGGYCGARAGCAGTTTGTCTTGCACGACGGWCCKCCGTACGCCAACGGKCACCTGCACATCGGYCACGCRCTGAACAAGATTCTCAAAGACGTGATCGTGCGCAGTCAGCAAATGATGGGCAAAGATTCCAACTATGTGCCGGGCTGGGATTGCCATGGTCTGCCGATTGAATGGAAAATCGAAGAAAAATACCGCGCCGAAGGCAAAGACAAAGATGAAGTCCCGGTTATTGAATTTCGCCAAGAATGTCGTGAATTTGCCAAAAAATGGATCGACACCCAACGCGAAGAATTTAAACGTTTAGGTCTGGTCGGTGATTGGGATAATCCTTACGCGACTTTGACCAATGCGGCGGAAGCCACCATTGTCCGCGAACTCGGCAAGTTTTTGATGAGTGGTGCTTTGTACAAAGGGGCAAAACCCGTGATGTGGTCGGTGGTCGAAAAAACCGCCTTGGCCGAAGCCGAAGTCGAATACCACGATCACAATTCGCAAACCATCTACGTCAAGTTTCCTGTAAAGACCGCACCGATTCCCGAAATGGAAGGGGCCTCGGTGGTGATCTGGACCACCACGCCGTGGACCATCCCCGGTAACCGCGCGGTGGGTTATGGTGATTTTGATTATGTTGTCATTGAGGTCAATGAAGTTAACGAAGAGAGTTTTGCGAAGGTTGGAGAAAAACTGATTGTTGCACACGGTTTGACGGTAACCGTGTGTCATGAGTTGGGCATTACCAGTTTCACTGATCTGGCCAGCCACAAGGGCCTTGAAGGTCTGGTTTGTAAACATCCTTTCCATGGACACGGTTATGATTTTGAGGTGCGCGCCCTAAAAGGTGACTTTGTGACCTTAGAAGCCGGTACGGGCATTGTTCACATCGCCCCCGGCCACGGTGCCGATGACTGGGAATTGAGCATGAAAAATGGCGTGGCCGTTCCCAATACGGTGAATGGTGACGGAACCTATACCGATCAAGTGCCGATGTTTGAAGGTCTTCCGGTTTTGATCTTTGATGCCAAGAAAAAGAAAACCCGCTTTCCGGCGAACAAAGCGGTCTCCGATAAGCTGATCGAATTGGGGGCTTTGTTGGGCACGGATCGGATTGAACACAGCTATCCACATTCTTGGCGCTCAAAAGCCCCGATCATTTTCAGAAATACTCCACAATGGTTTATTTCCATGGAAAACACAGGCCTGCGTGCGGCGGCTTTGGACGCCATCGAAGACACGCGGTTTATTCCGTCACAGGGTAAAAACAGACTTCAGGCGATGATTACCGACCGTCCCGATTGGTGCGTATCGCGTCAACGGGCATGGGGGGTGCCGATTGCGGTGTTTGAACATAAAGTCACGGGCGAACCCTTGCGCGACGAAGTGGTTATGGAGCGTATCGTTCAGGCCTTTGAAGAAGACGGGGCGGACGCTTGGTATACCCGCGATCCGCAAACCTTCTTGGGCGACGATTACAAAGCCGACGATTACAAACAAGTCACCGATATTTTGGACGTGTGGTTTGATTCCGGCTGTACCCACAGTTTTGTCCTTGAACAACGCAAAGATTTAAAATGGCCGGCTGATTTGTATTTAGAAGGCTCAGACCAACATCGTGGCTGGTTCCAGTCCTCATTGTTGGAAAGTTGTGGAACCCGTGGACGTGCGCCCTATGACGCGGTTTTGACCCACGGCTTTATTTTGGATAATCGTGGCGATAAAATGTCGAAATCTGTGGGCAATACCATCACGCCCAAAGATGTCGAAGAAAAATACGGTGCCGATATTTTGCGTCTGTGGGTGGTGGGGTCCGATTACACCAATGACCTGCCGTTTGGCGATGACATCTTAAAACAAAACGCAGACATCTATCGTCGTCTGCGCAACACTTTGCGGTTTTTACTGGGCAACTTGAACGGCTTTGAAGACAGCGAACGTTTGGATTATTCTGAAATGCCACAACTGGAACGGTGGGTTTTGCATCGTTTGTGGGAAATCGATGCCAAGGTACGCAAGGCCACGGATGATTTTCATTTCCATCCGTTGTTTACCGAACTGCATAACTTTTGCACGGTGGAACTCAGCGCTTATTATTTCGATATTCGCAAAGACGCTTTGTATTGTGAGCCGGCCTCCTCAATTCAGCGTCGCGCCGCGCGCACCGTATTGGATGAAGTCTTTAACTGCTTAACCGCGTGGCTCGCGCCGTTCATCTGCTTTACCGCCGAAGAAGCTTGGCTCAGCCGTAACCCCGATGATATCAGCGTGCACCTGCGCCTGTTCCCCGATGTTCCGGCCGTATGGCAAGACGATGCCTTGGCCGAAAAATGGAAACAGGTTCGTGATTTGCGCCGAGTGGTGACGGGGGCTTTGGAAATTGAACGCGCCGAAAAACGCATTCGTTCCAGCCTGCAAGCCACCCCAACGGTTTATGTCACGGCGGATTACAAAACCGCTTTGTCGGGCATTGATTTGGCGGAAATTGCCATTACCTCCGGCGTGAAATTGATCGAAGGCCCCGCCCCAGACGGCGCGTTTACCTTGTCCGACGTCGAAGGCGTTGGTGTGGTGTCGAATTTGGCCGAAGGTGAAAAGTGCGAACGGTGCTGGAAAACCTGTGATGATATTGGATCAAATCCCAACCACGCCAGCGTTTGCGGACGGTGCGCGGATGCGGTTGATCAAATGAATTCAGGCGATGCTTAAATGAACTCAGCGCCCTTATCCTTAAAACGTTTAGGCTGGGGATTGGCTGGCGGAGTGTTCGTGGCGGACCAAATTTCCAAGGTCTTAATATTGGATTTGTTCAGCTCAGGACCGCAGGCGATTAAGGTGCTGTCGTTTTTTAATCTGGTGATGGCGTGGAACCCAGGGGTCAGTTTTGGCATGTTTGGCGCAATTGGCGCGTGGGGACCCTGGATTCTGGTCGCGATTACGGCTATAATTTCTGTGGTTTTGGCCGTATGGCTGGGCCGCGCGGAAAATCGTCTGACGGCGATGAGCCTCGGTTTGATTCTTGGCGGCGCGGTCGGAAATATCATAGATCGTGTGCGTTTTGGGGCCGTTGTGGACTTTTTAGACGTGCATGTGATGGGCTATCATTGGCCCGCTTTTAATGTCGCGGATTCTGCAATTACGGTCGGTGCCGTATTTTTGATCCTAGAATCCTTGTTTTACAGCTCTGAAAAGCCTAAAACGGATACATGATGAATAAAAAAGCCCTCTTAATCGTTGTCGCCTGTGCCGTATCTTTGTCGGCGTGTGGCGATATGCGTCAAGCCTTGACCACCACCAAAGCCACGCCGGATGAGTTTTCGGTCTACACCAGAGCACCTTTGGTCATGCCGCCTGATTATGGGGTAAGACCCATACCCGGCGACGAAGAAAATAACGACGCCATCACTTCGCAGCAAACCGCGCGCCGCGTTTTGTTGGAAAACAGCCGCCAAACGGTTGTCCCCGTGCGTTCTGCAACACCGGGAACGACGGCCTTGTTGACCCGCGCGGGTGTGCAAAAGGCCGATCCAAATATTCGCCAAGCCATCAACCGCGAAACAACGGTGTACGCCGAAGAAGATCGTTCGGTTATGGATCGCATGATGTTTTGGCAAGATCCTCAGGCTGGTACGGTTGTGAATGCGGACGAAGAAAGCAAACGCATCCAAGAAACCCAAGCGTTGGGTCAAGCGATCAACAAAGGCGAAACCAAAATGATCGAACCCAAAAGCAAAGCCCCACTAGAAGGCATGCTTGACGGTTTTTTTAACTGATCCAAGGCTGTTTTTTCAGCGTCAGTTGCATCTGGCCCTTTTTATGCCCTAATTGGGATGTAAAGCTTTTGCATGAAAAGAGCACTCCTGACCCTTGTTGCGCTCGGCCTGTTTGCGGTTTTGCCAAATCGTTCCCACGCCGAAGTTTTTAATCCCGAAACCTATACCCTTAAAAATGGGATGCAGGTCGTGATCTTGCCAAGCATGCCGGGTGAGTTGTCGTACTCAGCTCGGATCGTCACGCTATAGGCGGGGCCTGTACTAACCATCTGGACTACCTCGGTCGAACTGTCCACTCGTGATGAGGGGGCGACAAACGGCGGCCTTGGACGGTCGTCGTGCAACTGGTTGTTCAAGCGATATTACACTCGCTCCGCCCCAATGCGGCACGAAATGTGGATACGGATTCGCGGTGTTCCGCGCCGGTTTTGAGGCGCGGAAGTTACGACAGGCGGTAGGATAGGCACGCTCCGACGCCGATCCGAAGCGTCATGGAGCCGCCTTAGCGATCCCATGAGAAGTTCCCTGAGT
>NVSZ01000070.1 GCA_002732845.1 Rhodospirillaceae bacterium | reverse complement strand
TGGCCCCCAAATACGACCTGATGAACGACATGATGAGCATGGGCATTCACCGGGTCTGGAAAAATCGCCTGATGGAAAAATTGCGGCCAACGCCTGAGCAAAAGCTTTTGGACGTGGGCGGTGGCACCGGGGATATTGCGTTTAAATATATGGAACGCGGCGGCCAAGACGTTACGGTTTATGACATCAACGATGAAATGTTGGCGGTGGGGCGTGATCGCGCCATCGATAAAGGCATTTTGTCCGGTGTACAGTGGATGCAGGGCAACGCCGAAGAGCTTCCGTTCGAAGACGCAACATTCGATGCGTATACCATCGCCTTTTGCATCCGCAACGTAACCCGCATTGATAAAGCGTTGAGCGAAGCGCGGCGCGTGCTTAAACCCGGCGGTCATTTTATCTGCTTGGAATTTTCCAAGGTTGTGCAGCCGGGCTTGGCACAAATTTACGACATTTATTCGTTTAAAATTCTCCCAAAATTGGGCGAAATCATCGCATCCGATCGAGAGTCTTACCAATATTTGGCGGAATCCATCCGCAAATTCCCCGATCAAGACACCTTTAAGGGCAAAATTGAAGACGCTGGCTTTGGTCAGGTCACCTATGAAAACCTGACGGGTGGCATTGCCTGTATCCACAGCGCTTGGCGGACGTAAAGCCCATGAGTTCACTTCGCCACATACTGCGCCTGTTAACCATCGCCCGCACGCTCGCGCGCCATGATGCCTTGTTTGTTTTAGAACAGCTGAAATTGGCCCCGATCGTTGTCACGTTGGCAAAACTGGTGTCCAAACGCAAAGCCAAAGGCCGCCCCGGCGAACGCTTGGCAGCGGCGTTTCAAGACCTTGGCCCCAGCTTTATCAAAGTTGGACAAATGCTGTCCACGCGGTCAGACCTGTTGGGCGAAGAAATGGCCGCAGATTTGTCGCACCTGCGCGATCAATTGCCGCCGTTTCCCACGGACCAAGCCCGCGCCGCCATTGAAGCCGAATTTGGCCGCCCCATCGAAGAGCTATTTGAACATTTTGATGACGACCCCGTGGCGGCGGCTTCTATTGCGCAAGTTCACTTTGCGGTCACCGTCGATGGCGAAGACGTGGCCGTTAAAATTCTCCGCCCCAACATTGAAAAAGCGTTTAAGGCCGATATCGAGCTGTTTTTTTGGGGCGCCAAGCTCTTAGAGCGCACCCGCCCGGAACTGCGCCGCCTCAAACCCGCCCAATCGGTTAAAACCTTGGCCCGGTCCGTTGAATTGGAAATGGATTTAAGGTWCGAAGCCGCAGCCGCCGATGAACTGCGCAATAATTTTAAAGGCGACGACACTATTTTTGTGCCAGGCATCGACTGGCAACGCACCGGACAACGCATCCTCACCACCGAACGCGTATACGGTATATCCTTTGGCGATGTTGATGCCATCATTGCCGCCGGACATGATCCCTTTGAGGTGTTGAAAAAAACCTCCGAATCCTTTTTTAATCAGGTGTTTCGCGATGGACTTTTCCACGGTGACATGCATCCCGGCAATTTGTTTGTTTTGCCCAGCGGCACGGTTGCCATTGTCGATTTTGGCATCATGGGTCGCATGGACAAAGCCACACGACGTCATTTGGCCGAAATGTTGTTGGGCTTTTTAACCCGCGATTATCGTCGCGCTGCCGAAGTCCATTTCGAAGCCGGCTGGATTCCCGCCGACCAATCGGTCGATGAGTTTACCCAAGCCTGTCGGTCGATTTCCGAACCCATTTTGGATCGTCCGCAAAACGAGATTTCCTTTGCCAATCTGTTGGGCCAGTTGTTTCAAATCACCCAGATGTTTGAAATGGAAGCCCAACCACAATTGTTGTTGTTGCAAAAAACCATGATGGTCGCCGAAGGCACCGGGCGTAGTTTAGCCCCCGAAGCCAACATGTGGATGATCACGCGCCCGCTGATTGAAAGCTGGATGCGCAAAAATTTAGGCCCCGAAGCCCGTATTATGGATGCRGCCGAGCAAACCTTGCAGTCTTTAAAAAGACTTCCTACGGTTATTCAGGGCTTGGAAAAGGCCCTCAGCCAATTTGATGAAAAAGGCCTAAGGCTTCATCCAGAGACCGTGCAAAAACTCAAAAATGGGCGCGGCGGACAAGGTTTTCTCAGCATTGTGGTGATCAGCGCCACCATTTTGGTCGCAACAATCTTACTCACTGTGCATTAATTTTAATTCCACATACAAATTTGGCAAATGAAGTCTTGCACACCTTTGCTTTGTTTATTAGTGTATCCACAGTAAATTACCGTAAATCTTACAGGTCTTACAACAGCACAGACAAGATGCACGCATGCTCAACGCTAAACGCATACTTTTAATTGTTACCGGTGGCATCGCCGCCTATAAAACACCCGATTTGGTGCGCCAGCTGACCAAAGCCGGTGCCGATGTTCGGTGCGTGCTGAGCTCGGCCGGGGCCGAATTTGTGACGCCTTTAACTTTACAGAGCTTATCGGGCAACACCGTTTATACGGACCTGTTTTCCTTAACCGATGAAAATGAAATGGGCCATATTGAACTTTCGCGCCAAGCGGACGTGATTTTAGTGGCCCCCGCAACGGCAAACACCTTGGCCAAAATGGCTCACGGTTTGGCGGATGATTTGCCCAGCACGGTTTTGCTGGCCAGCAATAAACCTGTACTGGTCGTCCCCGCCATGAACGTGGAAATGTGGGACAATGCGGCGACCCAAGATAACATCAAAACCCTGCAAGAACGTGGCGTCACCTTGATTGGCCCAAACGAAGGTGAATTGGCCTGTGGCGAATGGGGCCAAGGCCGTATGTCAGATGTCGACGACATCGTAAACGCCGTAATCCACCATTTTAATATGACCGCGCCGTTAAAAGGCAAGCACGCCATTGTCACCAGCGGCCCCACGTTTGAACCCATTGACCCGGTGCGCTATATCGCTAATCGATCCAGCGGCAAACAAGGCCATGCGATTGCCCGGGCCCTGCGCAGTTTGGGATGCCGGGTGACCTTGGTCAGCGGCCCCGTGGCCTTAGCGGAGCCTAAGGGCGTCGACGTCATTTCGGTACAAAGTGGTGAAGATATGTATCAAGCGGTCAAAGCTGCAGGCCCCGCCGACATCGCCGTATGTGCCGCCGCCGTTGCCGACTGGCGGGTTCAAGAGACGGCCAGCCAGAAACTCAAAAAACAATCCGGCCAAACCACCTCCACCCTCAACTTGGTGCAAAATACCGACATTTTACAGGCGCTGTCCCAAGCCGGACCGGACCGCCCAACGTTGGTGGTGGGTTTTGCCGCCGAAACCCAAAACGTGGTCGACAATGCGCGCAAAAAATTAGCGTCAAAGGGATGTGATTGGATTTTGGCCAATGATGTATCCGCAGGAACCAACACCTTTGGCGGCGATCACAATACCATCCATCTGGTCACACGTTCAGGTGTCGAAGACTGGAAACCGCAAAGCAAAACCGATGTGGCCGAGCAATTGGCAAAACAGGTTGTCGATTTTTTTTCTAGCCGCACCACCAATACGCAAGATATGGGGGCCTGAAATGACTGCTGAAACCGTCTCCATCGCCGTTAAACAATTGGACCATGGCAAAGATTTGCCCTTGCCCGAACACGCTACGGCCTTAAGTGCCGGTGTCGATTTGCTGGCCGCGATCCGCGAAGACCTTATTTTAAAACCCGGCACACACACCTTGGTGCCAACCGGGCTGTCGATCGCATTGCCGGCGGG
Organism: Rhodospirillaceae bacterium; assembly: GCA_002732845.1. Lineage (GTDB taxonomy): Bacteria > Pseudomonadota > Alphaproteobacteria > Rhodospirillales > Magnetovibrionaceae > JANLGW01. The sequence goes on along the minus strand of NVSZ01000070.1, from coordinate 11,139 downwards.
TTTCGAAGCCCAAGTGCGGCCGCGTTCGGGGCTTGCCAACAATCATCGCGTGACGGTGTTAAATTCACCCGGCACCATTGATGCGGATTACCGCGGGGAGATCTGTGTCATGCTGATCAATCACTCAAGCGACGATTTTGTCATCACCCGAGGCCTGCGCATTGCGCAAATGGTGGTGGCGCGGGTAGCCTTTGTCCACTGGCAGGTTACGGATCAATTAGCAACTTCAGAACGCGGATCGGGCGGCTTTGGCTCGACCGGAACACATTCATTAAAAGTTTAAAAATTACGAGATTTCGATCTTATAAGGATTTAACCTATGTTACGACTATCAAAAAAGATGCTGTTTGCCATCGAAGCGGTGCTTGATATCGCTTACCATGCCAGCAGCGAACCCGTGCAAAGCCGAGAAATCACGCGGCGTCAGGGTATTCCCAAACGTTACCTTGAACAGGCTCTTCAGCAATTGGTGCGCGAAGATATTCTGATCGGCGTGCGCGGCCCCCGGGGCGGTTACCGTCTGGCCAGAGAACGGCGCCGCATCACCATCGGCGAAATCGTGCGCTCTGTTCGAAAAATGGAAACCGCCGACGATCCTTTACAAGAAGAAACAGGGTCAGAGTTAGGTTGCAAAGTTGTGCGACCTATTTGGATGGATATCCAAGAAGAAATGATGACGCACTTAGACGCCGTCACCATCGACGATATGTGCAGTCGCGCACAAAAAGTTGGCATCGAAAGCGAAGGGCGTAAAAGCCTCGACTTCACAATTTAAGTATAAGGGCAAATAACCATGGCGAAGCAAGACAATCCCGAATTCAGAGGGCGCATTTACGACAGTATCTTAGACACCATTGGCGCCACTCCGCTGATCAAACTGTCCCGTTTGACCAAGGCTGAAAACGTTCACGCGAACATTTTAGGCAAATGTGAATTTTTCAATCCCCTGTCCAGTGTCAAAGACCGCATCGGCAACGCCATGGTCGAAGCCGCCGAAGCCGCAGGAGATTTAAAGCCCGGTGATACTTTGGTTGAACCCACATCGGGCAATACCGGAATTGCCCTGGCGTTTGTGTGTGCGGCGAAAGGTTATAACCTTGTTCTGACCATGCCCGAAAGTATGTCTGTTGAACGCCGTAAAATGTTGGTGTTTTTAGGCGCAAAGCTTGACCTTACGCCACCCGCCAAAGGCATGAAGGGTGCCATTGAACGGGCCGAAGAACTGGCCAAAACCGAAGGCTTTGTGATGTTGCAACAATTCAACAATCCTGCAAATCCATCCGTTCACGCAACCACCACCGCCGAAGAAATTTGGGCCGATACAAAGGGAAATGTCGATGTGATCATTAGTGGCGTTGGCACAGGGGGGACCTTGACGGGTATTGGCAAAATTCTTAAAGACCGCAATCCAAACCTTAAATTGATCGCCGTTGAACCCGAAGACAGCCCGGTTTTATCCGGCGGCGTGCCCGGYCCGCACAAAATTCAAGGTATTGGTGCCGGATTTGTACCCGGTGTTTTGGATACGGACCTCATCGATGAGGTGATCCAAATTGGCAACGAATCAGCCTTTTCTTATTCGCGCAAAGCGGCTAAATACGAAGGTCTGCCCGTTGGCATTTCATCCGGTGCAGCCTTGGCCACAGCTGTAGAAGTTGGCATGCGCCCGGAAATGAAGGGCAAAAATATCGTTGTCATCTTGCCATCAAGTGCGGAACGTTATCTGTCGACGCCGTTATTTGAAGGCCTAGACGTCGAGTAAGGTAATCTTTTTTTAGGATACAGTTCATGAGCATCGAATTCAGCGATGATCAAATCAAACGCTATGCGCGGCATATTTTGTTGCCCGAAGTCGGCGGCGTGGGTCAGGAAAAGCTTCTTGATTCCAAAGTTTTGGTGATTGGTGCCGGAGGCCTTGGCTCGCCTGTGCTGATGTATYTGGCCGCCGCGGGCGTCGGCACCATCGGTATTATCGACGACGATGTCGTGGATTTATCTAACCTGCAACGTCAAATCGCGCACACCACCGCCGACATTGGCGTGGATAAGGTTGAAAGCGCAGCGGCGACGCTTAAATCCATCAACCCAGACGTCAACGTGATCACCTATAAACAGCGCATCAATGCCGACAACGCCCACGACCTGATCAGGGCTTATGATTTGGTGACAGACGGATCAGACAATTTTGCCACGCGTTTTTTGGTTAATGACGCGGCGTATTTTGCGGAACGGCCTTTGGTCTCGGGTGCCATTTTGCGCTTTGATGGGCAAATCGCGACCTTTAAAAATTTCCCGGGCGGCGATGAAGATGGGCCTTGCTATCGGTGCATCTATCCCGAAATTCCCGCCGAAGGTTTGATCCCAAGCTGTTCCGAAGCCGGCGTTTTGGGTGTGCTGTGCGGCACGGTCGGGTCGTTGCAAGCCACCGAAATCATCAAAGAATTGCTGGGCATTGGCGAAAGCATGTCCGGTGCATTGTTGATTTATGAAGCCCTATCCACACAATTTAGACGCATCAAGGTCAAACGCGACCCCGGTTGCCCGTTGTGCGGCAAGCATCCTAAGATTACAGATTTATCGAGCCATCAAGTTTAGGGGTGCGCTAAAAGTCGCCGATCACCCGGTCCGGTGATCCATAACCATCGATAAAGGCTTGGATGTTGATCAGCACCCGTTCACCCATGTCGATGCGGCCTTCGACCGTGGATGATCCCATGTGCGGAATCAGGGTAACGTTGTCGAGCTCTAAAAACTTCTCATTAATAGTGGGCTCATTTTCAAACACATCCAAACCCGCGCCCGCGATGTCGCCATTTTTAAGTATCTTAATCAGGGCGTTTTCGTCGATCACTTCGCCGCGTGCGGTGTTCACCACAAACGCATGCTTTTGCAATAATTTCAGGCGGCGGGCCGACAATAAATGATAGGTCGCCGGGGTATGCGGGCAATTTACCGAAATGATGTCCATGCGCGCCATCATTTGATCCAAGCTGTCCCAATAGGTCGCTTCCAGATCTTTTTCGATGTCTTCGTGCACACGATTGCGGTTGTGGTAATGCACCGACAAACCAAAACCCTTGGCCCGTTTGGCGACCGCCTGACCAATGCGGCCCATGCCGACTATGCCCAAACGCTTGCCGTGAATACGGTGGCCCAACATCCATGTGGGGGACCAGCCTTTCCATTTTCCGGCCCGAAGTGCGCGTTCGCCTTCGACCAAACGCCGGGGAACAGCCAAAATCAACGCCATGGTCATATCGGCGGTATCTTCGGTCAATACATCCGGCGTACAGGATATGGAAATGTGTTTGTTGCGTGCCACGTCTAAATTAATGTGATCAACACCCGCGCCATAATTGGCAATTAATTTAAATTGATCGCCGGCTTGGCTGAGCACATCCTCATCAATTTCATCGGTCACGGTCGGTACCAAAACGTCACAGGTCTTTACCGCTTCGATCAATTCAGCCTTAGACATGGGTATATCGGAGAGGTTGAGTTGCACATCAAACAGTTCCATCATACGGGTTTCGATGGTGTCGGGCAGCCTGCGGGTCACGATGACTTTGGTTTTTGGCGTTACAGTGGTGGTCATGAAAGTCCATTCCTTGAAAATCACACCCGTTTGGGTACCAGTTTACGACCCTAAAGTCCAGAATAAGGGTGCAAACTTTATCTATTTCCTTTACCAGTCTTTCATTTCCTTAAGCGTATACATATATAAAAGACGTCCACAATTTTAGGAGAAACGGCCATGCGCATGGCGCTTGCCTTATTCTTTGGTTTCTTAACCCTTTTGCCCACCGTGGCCAGCTTCGCTCAGTCCTCTGGGTCTGGCTTGCCGTTGCCCAGATTTGTGTCTTTGCGCGCGGGCGAAGTGAACCTGCGCACCGGGCCGGGCATCCAATATCCCGTTGATTGGGTTTACCGAAAATCCGGTCTGCCCTTGCAAGTGATCGCCGAATATAAAACCTGGCGCAAAGTTTCCGATTGGCTGGGATCGCAAGGTTGGGTACACCAAACCATGTTGAGTTCCAAACGCAATTTCATCGTGACCGGACGGACCCGCACGTTGTTATCGCGCAAACAACATGATTCCCGTGCCATCGCAAAATTACAAGCCAGCGTCACCGGCAAAATTATTTCTTGCCCCGTGGGATCGGAATTTTGTCACGTCGAAGTCGAAGGTTTTGAAGGCTGGCTGGCCCGTGGTGATTTTTGGGGCGTGCTTAAAGGCGAAAGCATAGAATAACGAGAATAAAGAAAACTTATGGATTGTAAGATTTCATAAGTTTTTCAACTAAGTAATTATAACGCATTGAAAACAATGGATAATTATTAATCCAAATCGCCAACCAGTGCTTTGCGCGTGTCGCCGGACAACACAGCCATGTGTCCATATTTTTCATGAGCAATCGCCAAAACAATTTCCGCATCGCCGGATTTAAACAGGGCCGCTTGGACGTCGTTTAAGGGAAAGTGCAAAAACTGAATGGAGGATGCTTTTCCCGCCGCGTTGGTGCGGTCGATGTCCTGTTCAGGTTCCGCCATAATGGTCTCCTGACCAACACGCAGAGACACCGTTTCTTCGACACCACCCAAGCCTGCCAAAAAGTTTGCGCGGCGATCAGGATCATCAATTTCAAACATCAAGGTACAGACCAATTCGCGGCCTTGGGGAACCAAGGTGCTGTACGCCCGCAATTCGTCTTCGATCTGCGCCTCCCCACCTTGTTCGATATGAAGCATTTCATGAATTTGATGCCAAACAGTATCAAAGCTTTCAAAATACGCGGTGGCATCCGGACCAATATGGACCCGTCTATTTTTTTTCAAAACAGTCATGGCCTTGCGCCGTTCAAAACGCTCAGCTGCGTATTGGGTCATATCCATGATGTCGGCGCGGGTGATGCAATGTTCAGGTTTTGGCATTTTTTTCTCTTTWWTTTAAAGTCCGCAGGTATTTTTAAAGTCCATAAGACCGGGCCAAAAGCTGGACCGGATGACGCAAAGCTTTGCCTGCGCCTTCAACTTTTTTGCCTTCGTTTTCCATGCCTTGTAAAATATGATCACGTGCCAATGGGCATTCGCTGACCACATAGGCGGATGCGGCTTTGGCGGCTTGGCGAAACACGGGTTTGCCAACTTTCATGGCAATTTCGAAGTTTTCCACCATCACACCCCACGCGCCCCCATGGCCAGAGCACCGCTCTACCACGGTGATTTGCGTATTGGGAATGACTTTTAACAATATTTGGGCCTGGCGCCCCATGTTTTGGGCGCGGGCATGACAGGCAATATGCAAAGTCACGCCACCTTCCAACGCCCCAAGACCAGAGGCCAAGCCTTCATTCTTTGAAATATCGACCATATACTCGGTGGCGTCATAGGTGGCATTGGCCAAGGCCACAACATTGGCGTCGTCCGGTTCAATCAACGGCCATTCAAATTTTAACATCAGGGCACACGAAGCCACCGGAACGACAATGGCATACCCATCATCCACATAAGATTTCAAGGACGCGGCAACGGCGCTTGCTTTGGCCGCCACCCGTTCAAGGTCGCCTTGTTCCAGTTGCGGCATGCCACAGCATTCAGGGTATACGATTTCGGCGTCGATGCCATTTTCGGCCAGCACCGCGCGGGTATCCAAAACAATTCTGGGGTCATTGTATTCACCAAAACAAGACGCATAAATCACCGCCTTGCGGCCCGCCGCCGGAGCCGCCGTATTGATGTGCAGGGTTTCGGAACGCGCTTGTTCTCGACAGGTTTTTTTAGCAAATTCGGGCAAAACCACGTCTTTGTGAATGCCGTGGGTTTTTTCTAAAATAGGCCGGGTCAGCACGTTTTCACATTTGCTGGCCCAATTGGCGAGACCGGAAAACTTAACCGCCAGCGGCCCGTTTTTATCCATTTCACCCAATTTGTCTTGTTTGTGATTGCTTTCGCCCTTTTTAAACAAAAAAGCGCGGGCGCGCAGCATCAAATGCGGAAAATCCAAATCYCACTCATGGGGCGGAACATAGGGGCATTTGACCATAAAACACATATCGCACAGCGTACAGGCTTGCACCACAGACCAGTAATCGGACTTTTTAACACCGTCCAATTCTTCGGTTTTAGATGTATCAATCAAATCAAACAGACGCGGGAAACTGTCGCAAAGGTTAAAACACCGCCGACAGCCATGGCACAAATCAAACACCCGTTCGAGTTCATCAAACAGTTTTGTTTCATCGGTAAAGTCGTCGTCACGCCAGTTTAAGGTATGCCGGATCGGCGCGCCTAAGCCACCTTCACGCATATTAAGTCCCCGCCTTTAACTTAAGAGCTAAAATGAAATACGGGGAGCCTTCTTTGAAAGGCCCCCCGCATCAAATTCACAATAACCGTGGAGATTAATCCAAGTTATCGAGAGCTTTTTGGAAACGACCTGCGTGAGATTTTTCAGCTTTCGCCAACGTTTCAAACCAATCCGCAATTTCGTCGAAGCCTTCTTCGCGCGCGGTTTTCGCCATACCGGGATACATGTCGGTATATTCGTGYGTTTCGCCTTCGATGGASGCYTTTAAGTTRTCGCCCGTAGGRCCAATGGGAAGRCCGGTTGCYGGATCACCTGTTTCTTCWARAAATTCCAAGTGACCGTGAGCGTGGCCTGTTTCRCCTTCGGCGGTGGACCGAAATACGGTAGCAACATCGTTATAACCTTCGATGTCAGCCTTTTGTGCAAAGTACAAATAGCGGCGATTTGCTTGAGATTCACCTGCAAATGCAGCTTTCAAGTTGTCTTCGGTTTTGCTGTCTTTCAAGCCCATATCAGTCTCTCCTCGTTATAAACAGTACGGCCTTGCGACCCAATTCAGCGTTAATTTAGTGTRATTTCAAGACCTTAAACGGGTACATGAAGTCACTTATAGTATGAATATAGTGCTTGTTTAAGGCGCGTCAATACACTTTAAGAACTAWTACACWMTTRNCAWMAATGGGGTGTTTTAGCTGGCTTAATTCTTTGAAGACAACCGAATAATTACATCAACCGTGCTAATTTTTGAGCCTTCTGGAATAGCCGGCAAGTTGGTGAGTTTTACGTCGCCTTCAAAGTCTTCTAAAAGATTCGTATCTTCGTGAAAGAAGTGGCCGTGTTCCGTGGTTGTTGTATCAAAATAAGAGCGTGTGGGATCAACAACGATTTCACGCAATAAGCCAGCTTTGGTAAACTGGTGAAGTGTATTGTATACGGTCGCCAAGGAAACACGAATTGACGCATCATGGGCATCGGAGCGCAACATTTCCGCAGTCACGTGACGAGGTCCATTTTCGAAAAGCAATTTAGCAAGGGCCAAACGCTGTCGCGTGGGGCGCAGTCCAGCTGTTCTCAGCTGATCGATAACTTGGGTAAAGGGCCGCATATTTTAAATTCCTTAGTCTTTCGGTGGGACTAAAAGGGGAGTGTCCCAATTATTGCATCTAACTTTAAGCACAAGTTCCCTTGCTTTAYAAAGCACAATTTAGTATCGATTGTGGATTAGTCCYTTAAAGGTTGTGGACTAATCCCCGGTTACAATCCGCTCAACAAGTTGTTTTACCGTAGGTACGAAGCCATCCTTGTAAAAAGGATCGGTGCCAAACTGATAAGCATTATGGCCAGCAAACATCAAGCTTTCATCTAAATTACCACCATGAGCAGCTTTCTGCAAAGCCGTCTGAATGCAAAACGAGCGCGGATCGGCCCGTTTTCCGGTGGTGCCTTCTGCGTTGTCGGCCCAATTGGAAAACCGACACTGAGACAAGCAACACATGCAATCGGCTTGGCTCTTTTGCACTTTTGCTGATTTCTCAGGGGTTTCAAAGACCACCGTTGAATCCGGTGTTTTCAGGCCTTCGGTAAAGCCCGCATCGACCCAGCCTTGCGCTTTGGGTAAATCATCGGGCTTCAGATACACAGGACGTCCACGGGCACCCAAAGGCAACGCTGCGGTAAAGTCGGCATCGCCGGGTTTGGCGCGGTATTCAACTTGACGTTCGGTGCGACCGATCAGGCCGTCCATAAACACGTTGCGGATCGCGGATGAATAAAAACCCGTGGGGCTGAACTGTTGCAAGACGATGTCGTCTTCTTTCAAGTTCAGCAATCGGTCTTTCCACGTATCCAAAATGGGGCTTTCTTGGGTCAACAACGGACGAGTGCCAAATTGAAAAGCAATCGGTCCCAATTCGTCGTTATCAATCCAATCGGCCCAATCGCGCAAGTACCACACGCCGCCCGCCATAATGATCGGAGTATTGTCCAGACCGTATTTACGCATGATGTTGCGGAGATCTAAAACACGACCGTAGGGGTCTTGGGGTTCAACCGGATTTTCAGCGTTGGACAATCCATTATGTCCACCGGCCAACCAAGGATCTTCATAAACCACGCCCCCCAGCTGTTCGGCATAATTTTTATACGAGCGCCGCCACAGGGCGTTAAAAGCACGACCACTGGATACGATGGGGTAATAGTTAACACCATACTGAGCAACGATTTCGGCAACCCCATAAGGCATGCCCGCACCACAGGTCACGCCGTGAATGAGATCTGAAACTTCCGCTAAAACGCCGTGCAAAATCGGCACGGTGCCGCCGGCTTCCCACAACACGTTCATGTGAATGCGGCCATTGCCTTCGCGGGTTTCGTGGGCAATCCGTGCTTGTTCGATACCGCCTTGGATGGCGTAGGCTTTCAGCTCTTCAAATCGTTCGCTACGGGTTTTGCCTTTATAGGTTTGCGGAATAAAGGTTCCGTCAGCATTGTAAGAATCGGGGTTTACGCACGAAAACGTACCAATGCCGCCAGCTTTGGCCCAAGAGCCCGCCGTCAAACCATTAGAAATAGCGACACCTTTACCACCTTCAACAAGGGGGAGAACGTCTGCACCGGACATATGTTGAGAATTAAGCGCTTKMAMGAAANNTYMARAAWMTTTCTTCTAAGTCTATAGTATACCCTTACTTATAAATTGGGGGAGCAGCCGCTTAATGCAACTGCTCCCGACAATTTAAAAGCTTAGTCTTCCTTTTTTTCCGGTTGAATTTCTTCACCGGTTTCTTGGTCGACAATTTTCATGGACAATTTAACCTTACCGCGGTCATCGATGCCAATCAGTTTAACTTTAACCTCTTGGCCTTCTTTGACGATGTCACCAACTTTGGCAACGCGGTAATCTGCAAGTTCGGAAATATGCACCAAACCATCGCGCGGACCCATGAAGTTCACAAATGCACCGAAGTCCATGATCTTCACGACTTTACCCGTGTAGATCACGCCAACTTCAGGTTCAGACGTGATGTTTTTGATCCAGGTGATCGCGGCCTGCATAGCTTCTTCGTCAACGGCGGCAACTTTAACCGTTCCGTCGTCGTCCAAGTCAATTTTAGCACCCGTTGTTTCGCAAATTTCGCGAATGACTTTACCGCCAGCGCCGATGACGTCGCGGATTTTGTCTTTCTTAATTTGCAAAGTTTCAATGCGTGGAGCCGTAGCCGCAACACCATCACGAGACCCACCAATGGCTTTTGCCATTTCACCAAGGATATGCAAACGACCTTCTTTCGCTTGGTCCAATGCGGTTTCCATAATGTCGCTGGTGATGGACGTGATTTTGATGTCCATTTGCAAAGACGTAATGCCTTCGCTGGTTCCGGCAACCTTAAAGTCCATATCGCCSAGRTGATCTTCATCRCCSAAGATATCAGACAAAATAGCAACGCCTTGGTCTTCTTTGATCAAGCCCATAGCGATACCCGCAACAGGACGTTTCAAAGGAACACCCGCGTCCATCATCGCCAAGGATGTAGAGCAAACGGTGGCCATAGAAGAAGAACCATTAGATTCGGTGATTTCAGCAACCACACGAATGGTGTATGGAAAATCTTCTTTCGAAGGCATCATAGGATGCAGCGCCCGCCAAGCCAATTTACCGTGGCCAACTTCACGACGACCCGTGCCGCCAAAGCGACCGGCTTCGCCCACAGAGTATGGGGGGAAGTTATAATGCAACATGAAGTGCGAACGGTAAGAACCTTCCAACGCATCAATGATTTGTTCGTCAGAACCGGTGCCCAACGTGGCAACCGCAATCGCCTGAGTTTCACCACGGGTGAACAAAGATGATCCGTGTGAACGGGGAAGAATGCCAACTTCGGTGACAATCGGACGAACCGTTTTGGTATCACGACCGTCAATACGAATGCCGGTTTCCAAAATGGAATGACGAACGATATTTTTTTCCAAAGACTTAAACGCGCCGCCAAGGACCGAGTCCAACAGGCCTGCGTCAAATTCGCCTTTGATGGTTTCGGTTGCAGCACTTTTTGTGGCGGCAACGGCAGCTTGACGTTCCATTTTGTCGGAAAGTTTGTACGCAGCACGAAGACCGTCTTCGGCCAATTCTTTAACCTTAGCCGCAACATCGTCGCTGCCTTCGGGAGCTGCTGCCAGTTCCATAGGTTCGCGAGCCGCGTGATCTGCCAATTCAATGATCGCATCGATAACAACTTGGAAACCTTTATGACCAAAGCTGACCGCGTCCAACATCACTTCTTCACTGAGTTCAGAAGCTTCGGATTCAACCATCAACACGCCTTCTTTGGTACCGGCAACAACCAGGTCCAAATCAGAATTTTCCATTTCGTCCAACAATGGGTTCAAGACGAACTCGCCATCAATACGAGCCACACGAGCGCCACCAATTGGTCCCATGAACGGTGCACCAGAAATGCACAACGCCGCAGACGTACCAATCATGGCAACCATATCTGGGTCATTTTCCATGTCGTGTTGCATCACGGTACAAATCACTTGCACTTCGTTTTTATAGCCTTTGGCAAACAATGGGCGGATCGGGCGATCAATCAAACGAGACGTCAGTGTTTCTTTTTCAGAAGGACGACCTTCGCGTTTGAAGAAGCCACCGGGGATACGGCCAGCCGCATAGGTTTTTTCAACGTAGTGAACAGACAGGGGGAAAAAGTCGATGCCCGCGCGCTCGGTTTGAGCGGCAACAACGGTACAGAGAACTTTAGTTTCGCCATAGGTCGCCATAACGGCTCCACTGGCTTGACGAGCGATCTTACCGGTTTCGAGAACCAGCGTAC
>NVSZ01000069.1 GCA_002732845.1 Rhodospirillaceae bacterium | reverse complement strand
CTGTAATCTCAGCGATATCGCGCCCCGTCAGCCCAAGCTCAACAAAAGCCTCAAACACGGGCAAATGCCCACTTTGAACGCCTTCGCTAAATCTGTCGGCAGTTTCTTGCCGGTGCAGGTTCTCTTTCTGAGATGTCACTAATGCTCCCGAATCGGCTCCGGTTGCCATAGCGTATCCCCCTTTATAGCCCTAAAGAGTTATCAAACCCTTGATATTCAATCCAATGCGGTGGTTTTTTTCAGTTTTTTAAAAGGGGATTCGCTCCCCCTCCCGAATCTGAAAAAACGCCCTTCACATCAACCCATAGTCAAAACACGGCCCAAAAAATACTACATGTTGTGCCAAACGGATACTTAACCGCTTCTAGACAACAACTTGGCCTAGTCTTACTGGATGTAGTATAGCCCACCAAATCAAGTAGTCTCTACGTTGACAGTACACTTTATGTATTATAGTTAATGAATAGTTTACAGAAACTGATTCGGTTAGAAATCAGCAAATATAACAAGACTGATTCGGTTAGAAATCAGCCCATAAAACAAGGCCGGGGGGCCAAAACGGTGAAAACGTCATTTGAACGCTCAACACTTGGAACATTGACGGAAGTCGATGCTAAGTCGCAAGAAAAGCGTTTCATCATCAGTTTGATCAGAACCGGCGACGAAGAAGCGGTGTCATTGGAAATGATCACCGCGCCCGGGCAATCCGCCGCCTTTGTTAAAGCCCAACAGATTTTCCCCGATGCCCGCATTTTGGCTGCAGATGCGGTTCCCGAACCCCTGCCGCTTCGCGCGGCCAAGGATACCAAAACCAGCCCCAGTGCGCGGTTTATCCGCGGCATGTTTCGCCCGGCGCTCTTTCATGATGAAAACGACCTTCGAAAAATCACTGACTAGGGCCCAAACTCATGCGTATTGGCATTGACCTTGGGGGAACCAAAATCGAAGCCATACTGTTGGCTTCGGACGGACGAGAACTGGCCCGTGTCCGTCAGGCCACACCCCAAGGCGATTACACAGGCACAATCCAAGCCATTGTTGGTCTGGTCGATCAGCTGGAAACAAAGTGTAACGCAGTCGCCACCGTGGGCATTGGTATTCCGGGGGCCTTATCCCCGGCAACGGGCCTGATTAAAAGCTCGAACTCAGTCTGCCTGATCGGTCACCCCCTAGACAAAGACTTAGAAACCGCGCTGGGCCGCCCTGTGCGCCTAACCAATGACGCCAATTGCTTTGCCGTGTCAGAGGCTCATGATGGGGCCGGACAAGGCGCTGATGTCGTTTTTGGGGTTATCTTAGGCACCGGGGTTGGCGGTGGCATTGCGTTAAATGGGCATGCCTTAATTGGTCCCAATGCCATTGCCGGCGAATGGGGGCATAATCCCCTGCCTTGGCCACAGGTTTTGGACGGACAGGATGAACGTCCCGGCCCTAAATGTTATTGCGGGCAACTTGGATGTGTCGAAACGTTTCTATCCGGCCCGGGCCTCAGCCGCGACCACGGCCAAGGTTTAACCGCCGAACAAATCGTTGAGCTGGCGGAAAAGGGTGAAGCGTCAGCCTTGGCCGCCCTCACCCGCTATGAACATCGCTTGGCCCGCGCGCTGGCCACCTTGATTAACGTATTGGACCCGGACGTGATTGTCTTGGGCGGTGGCTTGTCCAACATTGACCGCCTGTATAGCAATGTTCCGAAAATCTGGGACACTTGGATTTTTTCAGATTCTGTCACGACACAATTGCTGAAAAACAAACACGGCGATAGTTCCGGCGTTCGTGGAGCCGCGTGGCTCTGGGATTAAGGCTCTAGGATTAAGGCTCTGGGATTAAAGTTCAGAAATTAACGGATATAAGTTAATTGTGCTGTTGCGCAGGAGCGTAACCTTGGGCCGCTGACTTTTTGATCCACGCCGCCGCCAAGGTGATATTCTTGGCCACGCCGATGCCCTGTTCCAATAACAAGCCCAATTCAAACTGAGCCGCCTTATGCCCCAAACGGGCCGCTTTCAGAAAAAACGCGTGGGCTTTTTTGACGTTTTGCACAAACCCGGTGCCATCGTTGTACATCATGCCAAAGGTCACCAAGGGGTTGGTGTTCACACCGGCCCGCGCGCGCACATACAAAGCTTGGGATTTTTTCAGGTCTTTTTTAACGCCACGGCCCACTTCGAACATCACGCCCAAGGCATAAAAGGCCTCGGCCTCGCCTTGTTTGGCGGCGCGCACGTATAGGTCCATTGCCCGTTTTAAATTTGGTTTCACCCCCTTGCCGTTTTCATACAATTCGGCCAGCGCCAATTCGGCCCCGGAATGCTTTTTGGCCGCCGCTTTTTCATACCATATGGCGGCTTCAACCGGGTTTTCCGGTTCCCCAATCCCGGCCATATACATCTTCCCAAGAGCGTAAAGATCATTGGGGTGGCCTTCGCGCGCGACTTTTTGAATGGCCGTTGCACGTTGGTTTTGGGCGGCGGCGAGGGCCGTGCTGATCATGCCTTTTTCGTGCTGAGCTTTCAAAAACCCTTTAAAAATAGCCAAAAGCTTTGTCACATCAGGATTTTTTGCGTCCCAAAGTTTGACCTGATCGGGAACGCGATTGCGCATATAATTGATAAAATCACTGCAATGGATTTGTTCTAGGTTTTGGCGAAACAACACCATGTCTCTGGACAGTTTATCGACGGCAAAGTCCTGATACACCTGTTCTTCCAACAACCACGCTTCGCATTCTACATCCAAGGTGCGCATCACCAATATGCGATCTTCTAGGTGTTGAGTGCCGTGGCCCATCAATTCATGCACCAACACCGCCGCCAAGGTCTGTAGCGATTGTTTGATGCCGTTGCGGCTAACGATCACCGTGAATTTTTTGCCCGTTTTATCTTGGTCGAATTTTTCCACAAACGTGGGCAAAAACAAGGCCTGTTGAACCGTTGTTAGGTTTTGTCCAACAGGCGGGTACGCTGGATCATAAATGATGATCACCGGCCCGGCTTTTTTCAGCCGTTTGATGATGTTCAAGCTTTCGGGCGATTGCAGAGCCAACAGGTCTATGGCGGCAATAATCTTTTCCACGCCGACTTGCGTCGAAACTTCGGATCGGTTTGCATTTTGCGTGCAGGGAAAGCCCAAAATCACCACATCACGGTGCAGGTACATCTTGTTATCACATTGATAAAACTTGGCTTGCGCAAACACTTCGCCCGCCCCAAGCAAGACAAAGCAGCCAAATAAAAATAACCCGATTAGCCTCATAAGGTCCCCACCTCAAAACACGTACCTAGGGTCAGAAGATAGCGCTACAATCTACGATTGTCATTGAAATAAAGACTAAGACTTCTACACTTATAAAAGTCTTTTACAAAGGAACTTGCCCATGGATTGCAACTCAGTGATGGCCCCGATTAAGGTGAGCCTGTATACCGACGAGCTGGCCCGCGACGTGATCGCGTTTATGATTGAAAAGCACATGGGGCTGGTTCCGGTCACCGAACGCGATGGCACCTTTGCCGGGCTGATCAGCGGCGACAGCTTGATCAAGTTTTTATTGCCCAAAAGCCTGACCTCCATGGCGGGCGGCGGTGGATTGATGCAACGCGGTTTTAAGGTTCACAAACGCGCCAGTTATTTGAACGAAAGCGCAGGCGAAATGCAAGAACGCCTAGAGGCCCTGCGCGCACGCCCCATCGGTGAAATGATTGACCGTGATGTTCAGGTCGCCAAGACAGACACCCCTTTGATTGATGCGCTTATGATGATCAAAGACAAACAATTTGTCGTCCCCGTGGTCGATGACGACCATAAATTATTAGGCGCTATTTCGTTCTTTTCCGTGCTGTATGGTCTGAGCGAAGAATATGACCGCGAAACCGCTGAACAACAAAAACTAGCCGAGCGTGCGGAACGTGCCCAACGCAAACGGGCAAAGGACCAACAGTCATGATCCCCCATAATTCTGTTATTTTTGGCTTAGACCCGCTGTGGCTCAGCACCGTGTTGTTGATCATCTCTTATGTGGTGTTGCTCAGCGAACGTTATAACCGCACAGTCATTGCCCTTTTGGGCGCTGGCCTTGTCATCATCACGGGGTTGATTTCTCAAAACCAAGCGATTGCTGCGATTGACTTTAATACCATCGCCTTGCTGACGGGCATGATGATTATTGTCGCCGTCACGCGCACCTCTGGCGTATTTGAATTTGTCGCCATTTGGTCGGCGAAAAAGGTCAAAGCCGATCCTATGGGGATTTTGATCGTGCTCTCGATTGTGACGGCGGTGTTTTCGGCCTTTTTAGACAACTTAACAACCGTTTTGTTGGTCGTGCCAATTGCTTTATTGATCGTTGAAAAACTGAAAGTATCGCCCTACCCTTTTTTGTTTTCACAAATCATCGCGTCCAATATTGGCGGTACGGCGACCTTGATTGGTGACCCGCCAAACATTTTGATCGGGTCCGCCACGGGCCTCACCTTTATGCAGTTTCTGACCAATTTGGGGCCTGTATCGGTGGTGCTCATGATCCTCATGGTGCCCATTTTTAAATACCTGTGGGCCGATGAATTGGTCGCGACCGAACAAGACAAAGAAAGCATCATGCGTTTTCGGGAAGCCGAAAGCATCACCGACAAACGCTTGCTGATCATTTCTTTGTCGATTTTGCTGATGGTGATCATTGGCTTTATTGTTGGTGAACAGTACCATATTCCGCCCGGCACCATCGCCATGTTTGGCGCCGCCGTTATGGTTTTGGCCGCCAGCTATCATCTCAACAGCGAAGGCCAGGCCGAAGTTCTGCACCACGCCTTGTTGGAAGTTGAATGGGCCGCTTTGCTGTTTTTCATCGGTTTGTTCATCATCGTCGCGGGTGTCGAACACGCCGGATTGCTGAATATTCTGGGCGAGGCCTTGATCGAATTCACCGGCGGAGATCCGGCCAAAACGGCTTATGCAACGCTGTGGTTATCGGCGCTGGTGTCCGCCGCAGTCGATAACATTCCGTTTGTCGCCACCATGATTCCCATGGTCGAAAGCATGGAGGCCTCATTGGGCGGAGCCGAAGCGTTAGAACCTGTCTGGTGGTCCTTGGCCTTGGGCGCGTGTTTGGGCGGCAACGGATCATTGGTCGGGGCAGCCGCCAACGTCATGGTATCGGGATTGAGCGAACGCGCAGGCTATCCCATCAGCTTTTTCAAATTTTTGAAATTCGCCATGCCCATCATGTTGATGACCATCGTGATCGCCAACATCTATATATATCTGCGTTACTTTATGTAGATTTAGACTTAGGCTTTGATATCCAATAGGGAATTCGCCATTTCTTCGCCCGCCTGAATAACCTTCAGTCCGGCACCATAAGCCGTTTCCGCCTGGATCAGGTTTACAAACTCGGCGCCGATATCGACGTTGTTGTTAAGCGCGCCAATGCTGATGTCCATGCTGACATCTACGCCGCTGAGTTGGCGGGTTGACCCCAAAACACCACCCGGCGCATACAGCGTGGACGACGTTTGCGGRGTTGAAATCGATGTGGATTGGATGTCCACCCGTTTGTAATTGGGCGTGCTGGAATTCGCGATGTTATCCGCAGACGCAGAAACCCGCTGGCTGTTATAATTCAGCCCCGACACCGCACTGGATAAAATACCGCTCATCAAAGAAAGGACTCCGCAAAGGATCAATCAAAGTTGGATTTTGGCGTGAAAGGTCCATTTTGTCAGTGACAAACMTCACAGCTTCAAAAWTGAGCTRAAAATTAGAGGGAAATACTCAGGCTGCTGCCCAAGGGTTTGGTCTGTCCATGAATGACGTCCGCCGTGCCTTCATAAGCCCGAATGGCCTTTGCCACAAAATTGGGAAGGGCAGGTTGCTGCACAGCAGACGTTAGGCTGGAACTCGACCCTGCGTTTTGCGCCGCATCCAACAGATTGATGAACGTCGAAGAAAAGGTCTCAAAGTTGCTGGCGGTATTGGTCAGCGGTTGGCGATCAGGCTGTTTCTGGTTCTGGTTTTGCGCCCATTCGGAAAAGCCATGGAAGTTAAAAGTGGTGTTGGCCTGAAGATTCGCAGAAGCTGAAATTTCGTCAATTGGCGTGTCGCCCATAGACGCGATCTGACGCGCACCGGACGGAACTCGTCCAGCGGAGGCACTTGGTGCAGCGTTTGTCGCAATCGGTCTGGCGGTCAAAGCCATGACCACTCCTTACAATCATTCCTTCAAAATCCGCCGATCAATGCCGAAGAACCAAGAAGAAGACACAAAAGCCCACGCCTAAATACCTCCTAAAAACAAGAGGTTAGACGCAATTATCCGCCGATCATTGCAATCCATTCTGACTTCATGATCGAACGTATTCTTTTTATGAATCTCATCTCGGCGGGACATTCTGCACACGGCCGGACCAGTATGGTTAATATTATACAAAGATTTCTGATGCTTAGGCGAGTCTTTTGTGGGTAACTTTATCTTGTGCATTGAATGTCGCTTAGTGGCGCTGGCCGATAAATTCAATCATCGCGTTCGTATTTTCCGGCGTGAACAAATCGTTGTGTCCGGCGCCTTCCATCCACTTTGCAACTTTGGGCTCGTTGGCCGCGGCAAAAAGTTTACGGCCCAGCTTTTGCGGCACGGTCCAATCTTGATCCCCGTGAACAAGGAACAACGGAGCAGAAATATCTTTGATCCGAGATAAGCTGTCAAAGCGATCTTTCATCAAAAGGCTGACGGGCAAAAACGGGTAATGCCCGGCCCCGACGTCTACGGTTGATGTAAACGGGGCTTCTAAAATCACCGTGCGCACGGGTTTTCCGTGTCCGGCGGCTTCGACCGCCATGGCGGTGGCGACCCCCGTGCCCAAAGATTCCCCATACAGCACCAAATTTTGGCCGGACCCGCCAAGGTTTGCCAGATATGCCAAGGCCGCGCGCGCATCCATCATCAGCCCGGCTTCTGTTGGTGCGCCGGGATTTCCGCTAAAGCCCCGATATTCCGCCAACAACACCCCAAAGCCCGCGTCTAAAAAGACCTTTGCTTTATGCCCCCGTGAGCCCAATGTCCCTGCATTGCCATGAAACAAGGCCACCCAAGGCTGACCTTCGATCGAAGGAGCTTGTGCCCACGCCAACAAATTTAAGCCATCTTCTGTGGTGATTTGAATTTCAGCCATATCCGGCACGCCGCTTTCGGCGGGGCTGGGCGTAAAATTATCAGGATGATACAGGAAGTTCCGTTGCAAAAGGTACATCCCCACCACCAACACACAATAAAACACGACAATGGTGGTGAAAAACTGAACCATAATTTTAGGCACGCCTTTGACAGAATTAAACATGCGAAAAACATAACATAAAAATTCAATTGTCTGGACTCAAGAGTTCCAAACAGCCATGATCCGCTCATGACAGACTACAGGACAGATCACGTGACAGACCAAGCCCCCATCGCCCCGATCATTGTCGCCATTACCGGAGCATCTGGGGCCATTTATGGCGTCGAAACTCTGCGCGCCCTGAAAGATTTAAACATCCCCACACATTTGGTGGTCACCGAATCCGGAGCCCGCACCCTGAGCCATGAAACGGGCCTGACGTTGGACGACGCCCGCGCGCTGGCTGCCACCCATCATTCCAATAAAAACATCGGGGCCGCCATTGCCAGCGGATCGTTTCGCACGGCGGGCATGATTGTCGCACCGTGTTCCATCAAAACCTTGTCCGGCATCGCCAATTCGTTTGCCGACAACTTGGTCATTCGCGCCGCCGATGTGTGTTTAAAAGAACGCCGCCCGGTGATTTTAATGGTGCGGGAATCTCCCCTTCACAAGGGTCATTTGGATTTGATGAGCCGCGCCTGTGACATCGGCTGCACCATTGCCCCACCGATGCCCGCTTTTTACAATAAACCCGAAAGTTTACAAGACCTTGTGCGCCACACTGTTGGACGCACCTTGGACTTGTTTGACATTAAACATGCCCTCGTAAAACCATGGGCCGGAGACTTAAAGTGACCCAAATCGAATGGAACGACGGCCTGAAATTAGGCCTTGGTTTTCAAGATCAAGACCACGAAGAAGCGATTGCTTTGATGAATGCCATGCAGACCTGTTCAGACGCAGACTTCCCCGCTGCGTTTGCCGCCCATACCGAACATCTGGCCGCTCATTTGGCGCGTGAAAACGAATTGATGGAACGCATTGGCTTTTTTGCCAAAGACATGCACATGGGCGAACACGAACGCGTCTTGGCCGAAGTGGCCGACATGCAAGCCAAAATCGACGCGGGCGACATCGCCACGGTGCGGGCTTATGTCGAAAATGACCTACCCCAATGGTTCAAGGATCATTTGGGCAGTATGGACATGATGACTGCTCAATTCGCGTTACAGATGGGCGAAACTTAAACGTAACGCCGCCTAACGCCACCACCGCATTAACCACCTGACGGGCAGCGAAAAATCTTTGCTCCAGCCCTTAGGGAAACCGTGGGCTTCACCGACCAAACTTTCCGGCAGGGCTTGGAATGTGGGCGACTGCTTTAAAATGCGATCCACACGGTCTTGAATCATCGGATGGGACCGCAACAAAGACGGCACCATGCCTAAGGCATGGGGCAAATAAGCGTGTCGCAAGGTTTTCTTTTTGGGGGATTCTAACTTTTGTAAGGCGCTGGCGAAAGAGGCCGGGTCGCCGCAAATGTTCACACCGTCTTCATCGGCCTCATATTCCCGAGACCGAGACAGCAATTGTTGCAACAGATGATTGACCAACGGGGCCACAATCAGCAACATTAGTGCCGACCACGGCAAAGGACCGCTTGCACTGACCGACAACGGGACGTTCAAAATCACCAGAAAAAGCCCCAACAGGCTCAACGTTCGGGTGATTCGGGTGAACAAGTCAGCCATGCCCATGATTTCTAAATCACCCGCATGGATATGGCAGATTTCATGGGCCAGCACACCGGAAATTTCACGAGCATTTAAACCTTGCACCAACGGCCCGGTTAACACAATCGAAGCCCCACGTTCATTGCTGCCGGCGGAAAAACCCATCATAACAGAGGCATCCATCAGGTAAATATCGGGCATGCGGGACAGGCCAGCACGTCGACAAAGTTCGTCTAAAATAGCGTACAGGCTGGGGGCTTCTTCCACCTGCAAGCGGCGCGCGCCAATCGCCCGCATCATCAAGTGCTTAGAGCCTCCACGCGCGAAAATAGCCAAATAAGTCCCCAAACCAACGGTGATAAAGGCGCCGCTGGCCCCGGACAAAATCCAGCCGATCATTCCTAAAAGAGCGACCATGGTGATAAGCAAGGCCAAGGTTGGAAGGATGTTATGCGGTTTCATAAGCCCTCCTCCACTATTGGTTAAGCATCTTTGCGTTAAGCGTTTCTAGACTCAACGATTATATCACAAAGTTCCCGAACGGCCCCCTTGCCGCCCGCTTTTTCGGTGACAAAGTCGGCGATCTCAATGGCTTCATCAACGCCGTCCGCTATGGTGATCGCCAAGCCAACGTGTTTCATCAAGGCTACATCTGTTAAGTCGTCACCGACATGGGCAATTTCAAGAAGTTCTATGCCCAGTTCGGCGCGAATTTCGTTCAAGGCTTCAAGTTTGTTTTCGGCACCAATGCGCACRTGCTGAATGCCTAAATGTTCTGCGCGCGTAAGCGTCGAGACCTGTTTACTGGCCGATATGATGCACATGTCCATACCCGCCTTCATGGCMARTTTCAGSCCCARACCGTCTTTGACATTAAATTTACGAAACTGGGTGCCGTCATCGGTGTAATACAAACCGCCATCGGTCATCACCCCATCCACATCCCAAGACAGCAGTTTAATGCCCGCTAAGCGTGATTTCAGTTCAGATACAGTAAGCTTGTTTGTCATTTATCCCTCGAATTTCAATATACTCTCTTAATACCCTTTTCTTTTGCTCAAGCGAAGGCTAAACCGAACATAAGATGATGATACACGCACCCTTTGTTTTGTTTGATGATGCCCAAAYGCAGGCCGAGGCTCGGCTGTATCAGGACCCGGTGCGTATTATCACCTGTTCAGACCCCCAAAAAGTCAAAGAAACCCTTGCCCTGCTTGATAAAACCTTGGACGAAGGCTTTCACGTGGCGGGGTACTTGGCGTATGAACTGGGTTATCTATTAGAAGCTAAATTGGCTTCATTATTGCCCAAAGACCGAGATCAGCCGTTGATTTGGTTCGGCGTATTTAAGGCGGCACAAAAGCTTTCCGCTGCCCAACTGACTGATTTAATGGACGATTGGGGCAAGCAACCGCACCGTATTTCCACCCCCAAAGCGGCTTTAAGCAAACGGCAATACCTCGCCCACATCCAAACCATTCAGGACCATATCCGGGCGGGTGATGTTTACCAAATCAACTATACCTTCCAGCAAAGCTTTGAATATTCAGGATGTGAAAAGGCCTTGTATGCTCGGTTGCGCGGGCGTCAGCAGGCCAAGTTTGGCGCGATGATTGCCACCGAAGACCAACACATTTTATCGCTGTCGCCAGAACTGTTTTATGAGGCCAAGGCCGGTATCGCCCGCACCCGCCCAATGAAAGGCACCGCACCGCGTGCGCCTCAACCCAGCGCCGACAAGGACATCTGTCATTGGCTGTGTCACGATGAAAAATCAAAGGCGGAAAACCTGATGATTGTGGATTTGCTCCGCAATGACTTAAGCCGCATCAGTGAAATAGGCTCGGTCAAGGTCACGGATCTGTTCACGGTTGAAACCTATCCCACCTTGCATCAGATGACGTCAACCATCGAATCTCAACTCACCCCGGGAACGCAATTTTCAAACATCATTCAGGCTTTATTCCCGTGCGGATCGGTCACGGGCGCGCCAAAAGTTAAGGCGATGGAAATTATCAACGCCTTGGAAACGGAACCACGCGGCGTGTACACCGGGGCCGTTGGTTATGCTTCCGCCGCAGACGGCATGCGCTTTAACGTCGCCATTCGCACGCTGACGCTCGGCCAAGATGGTACCGGAAAAATGGGCATTGGCAGCGGCATTGTTTACGATTCAAAGGCCCAAGACGAATGGGCGGAATGTCACCTAAAAGCCAATTTTGTGACCGCCCCCGATCAAGCCCCATTTGACCTTTTAGAGACCCTTAAATGGTCTTCGAACGAAGGTTTTGTTTTGTTGGACAAACACTTAGAACGGCTTCAAGACACGGCTGACTATTTTGGCTATCCTCTTGATATTAAAGCCGTGAAACAAGCCCTTGAAACGGCGGCATCCGGCGCAGAAGACCTTCGGGTCCGCCTGACGTTAAATGCGGCTGGTGTCGTAAAAATCACCACACAACCGTTGTCTGGTTGTGATGAAATGACCTATACGGTATCGGATCAAATCGTCGATTTAGATACGCCGTTCACCTATCACAAAACCACCAACCGGGCTTTTTATGACAAGGCGCGCGCGGCTCAAACCGCCGACGAAGTGCTTTTTCTCAATGCTGATGGTCACCTTTGCGAAGGCTCGATTACAAATATTTTTGTCGAAAAGAATGGCCAGTTGCTGACGCCGCCGGTGTCGGCAGGGATTCTCCCCGGAACCTTGCGCTGCAAGCTTTTAGAGACCGGACAAGTCCTTGAAGCCGCGCTGACGCTGAAAGATTTAAGCCCGCCCAACACCGTATATCTGGGCAATTCGGTGCGGGGCTTGGTCAAAGCCCGGCCCCTGTGACAGGCCGCACATCCCTTTGTTTGAAGAATCGCTAAGGTTCAATTAACCCAAGACACACACAAGACAAACAAAGAGAACAGATCATGTCCGCTTCAAGAGCTCCACGTTCCAAGTCTAAAACGGCCAAAAAATCGACACTTGTGGTGCTCTGCATGTTGTCTTTTATAGCGCTGGGCGTTGTCGCCGTCGTCAAAAANGCACCCAATGTAGAGTTTTCCTTTAACCAGTTCTTTTCGATTTACACCCCGCCCGAAGACACCGCGGTTTCTTTGGGGGACGTGACGTTGGGATCGACCATGAGTGCGATCCGCAGCACCCGCCCCAATGCCACCATGAGCGTCACCCRCWCAGGCGACATTACCTTGGCGTTTACGGAAAAATCCTCGGCTTTTATGGTTTGGTACAGCGAAGTCGATTCCCGCCACGTGGCGTATAAGGCCCGCCAAGCCCGCACGATTAAAGGCATGAGCGAAGACGACTATATTGGCGAACTGGCGTTAAAATATGGAGCCCCTTCCCTCGCAACCTGTTCGCGCCGTGTGACGGATGGGATTCGCGATTGTCATTTCAGTTGGTGGATTCAAGACGATATTCGCGTGGATTTAACCAGCCGCCAACGCACCAAAAACAAAAATGCAGACCTTCAAGTGACCCTGCAAATCACCGATACCCGCCTGGATTTTCAACTTCAACGCAAAACAGCTTCAAAATCCTCTTCCGTCAAAATGTTTTAGGCCCTATTATAGGGGTCACGCTACACAATCCCTGGAACATTACATGACTGACCCTAACGGCAC
Organism: Rhodospirillaceae bacterium; assembly: GCA_002732845.1. Taxonomy (GTDB): domain Bacteria; phylum Pseudomonadota; class Alphaproteobacteria; order Rhodospirillales; family Magnetovibrionaceae; genus JANLGW01. The sequence continues at coordinate 2,544 of NVSZ01000069.1, read as the reverse complement.
CGTTATTTTGCCGGACGCTTCTGCAAAAACGTTACAAGACATTGACCCGACTTTGGACCTAGAGTCCGAGATCAAACGCCTGTGCGCTGAAAAGAATGCCATCATCTTGGCCCACTATTACCAAGAAGGTGAAATTCAGGACTTGGCGGATTATGTGGGAGATTCATTAGATTTATCCCGCAAAGCCGCCGCGACCGATGCCGACATGATTTTGTTCAGTGGCGTCACCTTCATGGCCGAAGTCGCCAAGATACTGTCGCCCGATAAAATTGTGGTCGTACCCGACGCAGAAGCCGGATGTTCACTAGAAGATTCCTGCCAAGCCGAACCGTTTAAGGCGTGGCGCGAAGCTCACCCGGATCATATATCGCTGACCTACATCAATTGCTCGGCCGCAGTTAAGGCGTTGTCAGATGTGATCGTGACCTCATCCAGCGCCGAATACATCATCAATAACCTGCCCAAGGATCAGCCGATTTTGTTCGCGCCCGATCGCCATTTGGGCGCGTACTTAAAACGCAAAACCGGACGTGACGATATGGTGTTGTGGCCCGGCACCTGCGTTGTTCACGAACAATTTTCAGCGCGCGAAATCACCCGTTTGAAATCCCGCAATCCCAAGGCCTTGGTCGCGGCGCACCCCGAATGCCCCGAAACCATTGTCGAAGTTTCCGATTATGTGGGTTCGACCAGTGGCATCTTAAATTTCATCAAGGAAAGTTCCGCCGATACCTTTATTGTCGCCACCGAACAACACATCATTCACCAGATGCAAAAAGACGCGCCGAACAAGACGTTTTTGGCAGCACCCGGATCGGATGGATCGTGCAACTGTGCCAGTTGCCCGTATATGGCTTTAAATACGTTGGAAAAAATATATCTGGCTCTGGTCAACGAAGCGCCGCGCTTGGAACTGTCTGAAGATTTACGCACGGCGGCGCTCAAGCCGCTGGAAAACATGCTGGACTTGGCCCCAAAACCAAAGGCCGCTCAAAATGCAGCCTAATATCCCCGACAGCGTTGACAACAGTGTTGTCATCAGCCTGATTTATGCCGCCATGGCCGAAGACATTGGTAAGAATGGCGACATCACATCGGATTCGACCATTCCCGAAGACGTCAATTTTTCCGGCATGATGGTGGCCCGTCACCCCATGTGTATTGCCGGGTTGGGCCTGGCCGGGCTGATCTTTAAATCGGTCAACCCGGACTTAGACTGGATCAGCGATGTCGAAGACGGTGATTTTGTCGAGGCGGAAACGGTTTTGGCAACCATTACAGGTTCCGCCCGCGATCTCTTGATGGCGGAACGTACAGCGTTGAACTTGTTGCAGCATTTGTCCGGCATTGCCACCTTGGCCCATGAATACGTCGAAGCCATCAAAGGCACTGGAGCGTATATTTTAGACACCCGTAAAACCGTGCCGATGTACAGAGAACTCGCCAAATACGCAGCCCGCATGGGCGGCGTCACCAACCACCGCATGCGGTTGGACGATTTGGTGCTGATCAAGGACAATCATATAGCGGTCGCCGGCGACATCGTCACCGCCATCGGGCGCGCCAAAGCCGCAGGACACACTAAAATTGAAGTCGAATGCGATGATTTGGATCAGGTCAAATTGGCCCTAAACGAAGGCGTTGAGGCGATCTTGTTGGACAACATGACGTTGGATCAATTGCGTGATGCGGTGGACCTGATCGGTGACCAAGCACGCACCGAAGCATCGGGCGGCGTGAACCTAAAAACCGTGCGCGCCATCGCCGAAGATCCAGACTGCGCCTATGACTACACCGTCAAGGGCAACATGGTCGCCGTCATTTCCAATGGCACCGCCATTCTGGGGCTCGGTAATCTGGGGGCGCTGGCCTCCAAGCCGGTGATGGAAGGCAAGGCTGTTCTCTTCAAACGTTTTGCTGATGTGGATGCCATTGATCTGGAAATAGACGCGACAGATGTCGAYGATTTTATAGGGGCCGTGCGGTATCTCGGCCCCACTTTCGGCGGCATCAATCTGGAAGATATCAAGGCACCCGACTGCTTCATCATCGAAGAGCMACTGCGCGAGATGATGGATATTCCGGTCTTTCACGATGACCAGCATGGCACCGCCATCATTACGGCCGCCGCCCTGTTGAACGCGCTGCACCTCACCGGCCGCGACATTAAAGACATTAAGGTTGTGGTGAACGGGGCCGGCTCTGCCGGTATTGCCTGCCTGGAACTCATCAAGGCCATGGGCCTGCCCCATGACAGCGCCCTGCTCTGCGACACCAAAGGGGTGATCTATCAAGGCCGCGCAGAAGGCATGAACCAGTGGAAAAGTGCCCATGCTGCCCACACAGATGCCCGCTCCCTCAAAGACGCGATGAACGGGGCGGACGTGTTTCTCGGTCTGTCCGCCAAAGGGGCGCTGACCACCAGCATGGTGAAGAGCATGGCAGATCAACCGATCATTTTTGCCATGGCCAACCCGGACCCGGAAATCACGCCTGAAGAAGTTGCCTCCGTTCGCGATGACGCAATTGTGGCGACAGGCCGGT
>NVSZ01000068.1 GCA_002732845.1 Rhodospirillaceae bacterium | reverse complement strand
GCGTCCATTTGCTTCGCGTTGCCGGAAAAGAGAGCTTCTTTGATACGTTTTAACATAAGGATTCCTTTAGAATTTTTTCAACAAACTAATCCGTTTCCTTGAGACGATCAAGGGCGCGACGTTCGGCTTTGGTGGGACGGCCTTGACCGGGTTCTCTTAGCGCTGGTGGAGCCGAAAGGTTTTTGGCGCGTTGAGCGGGGGTGGGGCTTAGGTCTTCATACAAGGCTTGAGCTTCGGGGGCGGGGCCGCGGCGTTTGCCAATGGCCAAAATTTTAACGACCTTGACCTGTTCGGCCTTGGCAAACGTCAGCACATCCCCCGGTCCGACCAAAACGTGAGCCTTGGCTATGGTTTCAGTATTCACACGCACGTTTGACGCTTGGCAAAATTTCCCGGCCAAGGTGCGGCTCTTGAAAAATCGGGCATGATATAGCCATTTATCAACGCGCAGACGGACGTTCGCAGCAGAGCTCATTTTTTAAGTTTAAGCTGCTGCAACATCGCAAACGGACTGTCCGGGTCAATTTTTTGAGCCTGAGGTTTAGCCTTCTTTGGCGGGGCTTTTTTCTGATCCCCGGATTTAGGATTAGGCTTTCCTTTGCCATGGACTTTCCCTTTGCCGTGACCTTTGCCATGGCCTTTGGGATGCCATTTACCCTCTTCTTTGGCGGGGGCAAAACCTAGGGTTTGTAAAATTGGCGGGAGCTCATCCACACCACACCCGGCCAAAGCCAAGAAATCTTCATTCGCCACAAACGGGCCTTTGGCTTCTTCTAGGCGTTTCCAAGCCAGTTCGGCCATGCGTTCCAACATGTCGGCACGGATAAACAGTTTTCCGGCGGGGCGAAAACCAGCCGCGCGCAACCAGCCTTCGGGTTCATGTTTTTCGCGTTTTAAGGAACAGCGGCCAGCAGGCGGTGGGCCAAGAGGCTCTACGCCTTCGTACACGGCCCACAACAATACAGACAATTCAACCGCCGCCGGGCGCAATAAGGTTGGAATATAAATCAAATGACGACCAATGCGCACACCCAAACGGCGCAACGCTTGGCGGTCTTCGCGTTCTAGGCCCTTAATTTCACTGTCGGCTTCATGGCGCGGCAAAGCGCCTAAACTTTCGGACAACTGAAACACCAATCCACGGGCAACGCCGTTCAGCGACGCACTAGAGGCTTTTAACATCAGACCTAAGCGGTCTTTGATGAGATCTTTGAGCCACAGGTTCAGGCGGTTTTCGATCAAATCCTTTTGGGTTGCGTCCAAGAGATCACTGGTCAAAACCAAAATAGCCGGGGCCAACAGGCTTGATCCTTTGACAATTTTAGCAACCGGATGATCGCGCCAAAGAACTTTTCCGTCAGCTTCGAAGCAAAACGCCGCATCGGGTTCGGCTTGCAGCACGGCAATGCGGTCAACAATTTTGCCCCGCAACGCCTGACTTGCGGCGGACCCTAAAACCTTTGCAGCCAGCGTCGTATCGCTTTCGCTGGCAACAAAACGAAAGCCGTTCAGCGTGCCCAAATGGTGGCCTTCAACGTGCAAAGCACCATCATCGTCGAGTGCGGCCTCTAATGTTTCACCGGCTTTAAGCGTTTTCACCAATTGAGAAGTCCTTTTGTCTACAAAACGTTGAGTGAGCTTTTCGTGTAACGCATTGCTCAACCGATCTTCGGCGCGCCGGGTCCGATCTTGCCACATTTGGGCATTATCCAACCACGCCGCTTGATGTGCAACATACGTCCAAGTGCGAACAGAGGCAATACGTGCCATTAAAACGTCGATATCGCCATCTAAACGTTCAACACGTTTAACCCGTACATCTAACCAATTTTCAGGGATACACCCATCCTCGCTCATCAGATGGAGGAAAATGCGCCCCAGCAATTGCGGATGGTCATCGGTGCGAATATTGAGAAAATCAGGGATTTGGGCCACGTTCCAAAGTAATCTTACGGCATTTGGGGTCTGGGCGCGGGCGACGATCTCTTCGTCTTTCATCAGATAATCAAGAACCTGTTCATCGTCGGCTTCGCGCGATGGCCGCAACACGTCATGGTCGGGGCGTTCGGCCAGACTGGCTTTCAGGCGTTTAAGCGAGCTAAAGTCTAAATTCGAATTGCGCCAAAAAATGTGTTTTAGGGGCTTAAAGCGGTGATCTTGAATGTTTTCRATCATCMTCGATTYYARRCCGACCACATCGCCCGTYAGRCCAAACGTGCCATCCTTTAAATGCCGCCCCGCGCGTCCGGCGATTTGCGCCAATTCCGCCGGRCTTAARTCSCGCATKCGCCGCCCGTCAAATTTKCGGGTGGCSGCCAARGCCACRTGRTCRACATCCATATTCARGCCCATRCCCACCGCATCGGTGGCRACCAAATAATCGACYTCGCCMGATTGRAACATGGCRACYTGAGCATTGCGGGTGCKGGGGCTTAACGCGCCCATGACAATCGCCGCCCCGCCCGATTGACGGCGGATCAGTTCGGCGATAGCGTACACATCATTGGCCGAAAACGCGACGATACAGGTGCGCGGCTTTAAACGGGTAAGCTTTTTATAGCCGCTATAGGTCAGCGTCGAAAGACGTGGACGAGAGATAAATTCAACATCCCTAACCAAGGCCTTAATCACCCGGCGGATGGTGTCGGCACCTAAAAACATGGTTTCAATGGTGCCCCGATAATTCAGTAAACGATCGGTAAAAATATGACCCCGGTCGGGATCTGCGCACATTTGAATTTCATCGATGGCGGCAAAATCAAAGCTTTGATTGATGGGCATACTTTCCACCGTGGTGAGAAAATATTTAGCCTTGGGCGGAATGATTTTTTCTTCGCCCGTGACCAAGGCCACCGCCCCGACCCCTTTGATCTTCACCGCCCGGTCATAATTTTCGCGCGCCAACAGGCGCAATGGAAAACCAATGACGCCAGAGCTATGGCTCATCATGCTTTCCATCGCCAAATGGGTCTTTCCGGTATTGGTTGGCCCCAATACGGCTTGGATCAAAATGCGGTCGCGGGACGTATCAATTTGCATAAGCGCCGTTTTAAACGGTTTTTGAAGGGGAAACCAGAAAACTTATTTTACAAGCATTAAGATTAGGCTTTGCTGCCCGCCTCTCTTGACAGCACTCTATTTTTGTTTAAACAAATGATACATCTACCTTTAAGTGTTTTCAAACATAGGTAACTTTAAAAAGGATTCATTGTGCTAAATATCTTTAGATGTGGTGTCATAGGTATCGGACTGGTGCTCACCCTCGCGGGGTGTGTCACTCCGGGTAGCATTTCCAGCGATGTTAATCTCAACGAAGGCCAGCTTATTCAGCGGCTTGAAGCCGAAAACTGTTCAGTTTCGAGCCGTAGCGGGGGAGCGCGAAAAACAACAACGAATGACGTGGCCGTTATGGGTATTAAAGACGGTCAATATGTGGATGAGCGCATCGCGAACGTTGGCGTGCATGGCTTGAACACCAGCTTGTATTACATCAAAAGTTCAGCACAAGTTGCGTGTGAACTTGGAGGGTATTTTACTTCGCAAATACTTGTAGACTCTGGTGGTAATCCGCAAAAACGTGTGCAACACAGAACTATGAAATCACCCCTTTCTTTTGACGTCGTTCGCAAACTTAGGGCGAAATGGAAAGATATATCGGCCGAGGGCATGGGGACCATTGGCGTGGCCAAGAGTGGCACATCCGGGACCATTCTTATCCAGTTTCCGATGCCAATCGGAAACTGTTTTGGATCCTTTTTCAATCCACCTAACCCTAGCTATGGCGTGCGTTGGAACATCTCTTGTCAAAACGGTCATAGCGACACAGGCAACCTTCATACGCCGAATAAAAAAGGGGCGCACGCCGAAGGTAAGAGAATTTCATTTACTGTCGGTGAGTTTTCCTAAAGCTTTTAGGACGCAACTTGTCGTTCTTCATGCCTTCGTTTGCCAACAACTTTCTTGAGTTGGGATTCGATGGCGGCGAAGGCGTCTCGGACGGCTATGTGGATGTCTTCGTGGGCCGGGTCTGTGCCGTGATCGTTGTGCAATAAGTGACCTGATCCCGGTAAAGACATATCAATATTAATGTGAAAAAGTTTACCCTGAGATTGGGACTTATGGGGCAGTTCGACGACAATGCGACAACTGGTGATACGCCCATAATGGTCTTCGATTTTGGCAACATAGGCTTGGATTTCGGTTTCAGCTGCGTCTGAATGATCGCAACCGTGGAAGCTAAGTTGAACGGGGACTTGCATAATCGCTCTCCCTTGATTGGTTTTTGTTAGATGAAAAAACAATCGTGTTCTTTCATCCCATAAGTATAGGCCCAGACCGGGGCCGTTTATATAATAAATTAATGTTATTTGACCCTTGCATGGACGGGGGAATTGCCCCATATCCTTGCCAATCAAAGCCCTTAAAGGATGACCAGAAATCATGACCAAAGAAACATTTGCCTTTCAAACCGAAGTCGGACGCTTGTTGGATATCGTTGCCAGCTCGCTTTATTCCAATCGCGAGATTTTCCTCCGCGAATTGATTTCAAACGCTTCGGATGCCTGTGACAAACTGCGCCACGCGGCCCTGACTTCCACGTCTTTGATCGACGGAGATCATGATTTTGGCATTAAATTGTCCGTAGACAAAAAAGCCAAAACCATCACCATCAGCGACAATGGCATCGGCATGAACCACGATGACCTGATCGAAACATTGGGCACAATTGCTCAATCGGGCACCAATGCTTTTATCGACCAATTGGGCAAAGATGATAAAACCGACCTAGGGCTAATCGGCCAATTTGGTGTTGGCTTTTATTCAGCATTCATGGTGTCTGAAAAGGTCGRAGTCACCACCCGCAAAGCCGGCGAAAGCGAAGCTTGGTTGTGGACATCAAACGGCAAAGGTGAGTTTAGCATCGAAAGTGCCGAACGTGATGAACGCGGCACCACGGTGGTCATGCACATCAAAAAAGACGCCAAGGAATTTTTAGAAGACGAACGCGTCACCCACATTGTCAAAACCTATTCCGACCACATYGGTTTCCCGGTAACCTTGGGCGAAGAAACCTTMAACGCCGCGTCCGCCATTTGGACCCGTACGCCAAAAGACATCACGCCAGAACAACATACAGAATTTTATCACCACACATCCCATGCGTTTGATGATCCTTGGTTGACCATCCACAATAAAATCGAAGGCGTGGTCAGCTATACCAACCTGTTTTACATTCCAACCTTCCGCCCGTTCGATTTGTTTGAACCCGAACGCAAGGGCCATGTAAAATTGTATGTGAACCGGGTGTTTATCACCGACACCATCGATGGCTTGTTGCCGCCGTTTTTGCGGTTTTTGCGCGGCGTGGTGGATTCCGAAGATTTGACGTTGAACATTTCCCGCGAAATGCTGCAAACCGATCCGAAAATGGCCAAAATCAGTTCCGGCTTGGTCAAACGAGTATTGAGTGAATTAGAGAAAAAAGCCAAAAAAGCCCCCGAAGAATTTGCAAAGTTCTGGGAAGCCTTTGGCGTGGTTCTCAAAGAAGGCCTAATCGAAGTCAATCCCCATCAAGAACGCCTGATGAAACTATGCCGTTTTGTCTCGTCTGAACAAGGCGCGTTGACCAACTTGAGCGAATACGTTGAACGCATGAAGGACGGTCAGGACAAAATCTATTACATCATTGGTGACGATGCCGAACAAGTTGCCAGCTCGCCGCACCTTGAAGGTTTCAAGGCCAAGGGTGTTGAAGTGTTGATGTTGATCGACCCGGTTGATGAGTTCTGGGTGCGGTCAATGGACAAATTCGAAGACAAGACCTTGGTTTCCATCACGCGCAGCGATGCGGGGCTGGATGCCATTAAGTCCGACGACGACAAGGATAAAGACGACGACAAGGCTGATGATACACCAACGCTCGACACCCTGATCGCCGCCCTTAAAATGCAATTGGGTGATGTTGTCAAAGACGTTCGGGTATCGAAAAACCTGACCGACAGCCCGGTACGTTTGGTCGCCGACAAAGACGATATGGATATGAACCTAGAACGCATGTTACGCAAACAGGGCCAAATGAATGGCCCCACGCCGCGTGTTTTGGAACTCAACCCTGACCATTTAATCATCAACAAACTGGTCGCCCGCGCAGAAAAAGAAGGGGCCGTAGACGATGCGTTGATGAAAGACGCCGCGTATCTGTTGTTGGACCAAGCCCGCATTGCCGATGGCGAAATGCCCAACGATTTGGCCGCCTTTGCAAAACGTCTTGCATCCGTGATGGAACACGCGCTTTAATATCGCCATATCCATTTATGAATGAGGGGAAATAGAAATGCCTGTTTTGAAAAAAGCACTTACACTTGGTTTTGTTGCCACTTTTGTTTTGGCTGTGGCGGCCTGTTCGCCGACCGTTGGAACCCCTGAATGGTGTACAGAAATGAAGGACAAGCCCAAAGGCGATTGGACCGCAAACGAAGCCACTGAATTTGCTAAAAACTGTTTGATGTAGGTTTTAAATTTTAAAGAAAAAGGCCCGAAGCATCTGCTTTGGGCCTTTTTTATGCTTAACTTTGTTTCGTTGTCGCTTAGTTATTGCCTAGTTATCCAAGTGGGCCGGCAGACGTTTCAAACGTCTTAAGCGTTTGATGGATTGAACTTCCTTACGTTCAGCGGCCTTAATATACCATTCCACCGCTTTTTCGATATCGCGTGGGGTACCTGGATAACCTTTTTCATAAAGCTTGCCCAAATGATACCAGCCGCGCAGATAGCYGTTATCTCCGGCGAGGGTATACATGTTGATAGCCCGACKAATGTCGCGCTTTGTACCCCAGCCATTTTCAAAACACTGGCCTAAATTATCCATGGCYTGGGAGTGTGTGGTGCTGGCTTTTTTGAACAGGCGAAACGCRACATCCCGGTTTTGCACCACATATTCGCCATTCAAATACATCATGCCAATATTATTAATGCCCGCGATGTGATCGTTGAGGACCGATCGCTTGTACCAATAATAAGCCTTTTCCAGATCAACCCGTGTGCCACGCCCAAGATGATAAATCAGCCCTACGGAAAATTGTGAAGGCGCATGCCCGGTTTCGGCCAGTTGCAAAAACTCTTTCATCGCCAAGCCAAATTTACCTTCGCGCACCAACTTTAAAGCATCGTTGTAATTGCCAACCGTAGCCGYACGCACGTCCCCCACATTAAAGGTCAGGSTTAGGGCAAGCAGAACGAGGGCAACAAAGCGTTTCACAWGGCGTTCCATAGCGTCCTTTTAACTCTTGTTTAAATTCCGCAACACGTACGAAAGTATACCACCATTTCGATGGYATTCAACTTCGTCCAAGGTATCGATGCGACACTTTACGGTGATGCTTTCACKGGTTCCGTCTTGGCGCGTGATGGTGCATGGCACGTCTTGTCCGGGTTTAATGCCGCCGCTTAGGTCCGCAAGATCAAACGTTTCCGTGCCATCCAGTTTTAACGTTTCGCGGGTCATGCCGTCTTTGAATTCCAACGGGACCACCCCCATGCCGACCAGGTTTGATCTGTGAATGCGTTCGTACGATTCAACGATTACCGCTTTCACGCCCAAAAGCTTRGTGCCTTTGGCCGCCCAATCGCGCGATGATCCGGTGCCGTATTCTTTGCCYGCAACAATGATCAGCGGTGTGCCTTCGGCCTGATGCTTCAYGGCCGCGTCATAAATCCACGTCTGTTCACCTTTATRGGTGGTCAGGCCGCCTTCGGTGCCGGGACACATTTCGTTTTTAATGCGGATGTTGGCAAAGGTTCCCCGCATCATTACTTCATGATTGCCACGGCGAGATCCAAACGAGTTAAAGTCCATTGGGCGCACTTGAAAATCGGTCAGGTATTCCCCAGCCGGGCCATCTTGTTTAATGCCGCCCGCCGGAGAAATGTGATCGGTGGTCACGGAATCGCCCAGCAACGCCAAAAGCTTGGCGCCCTTAATGTCGGTCACGGCATCGGGTTCGGGTTTTAGGTCCGTAAAGAACGGCGGGTTTTGAATGTAGGTGGATTGGTTATCCCACGTGAACGTTTCACCCGTAATTGATTTTACATCCTGCCAAGCCTTTGTGCCTTTAAACACATCGGCGTAACGGTTCTTAAACATATCTCGCGAGACCACGCGGGCCACAGTTTCTTTGATTTTTGCGGTGCTGGGCCAGATATCTTTTAAATAAACCGGATTGCCATCTTTGTCGTTGCCAAGGGAATCGTTCATGACATCAACGGTTAATGACCCTGCCAAAGCATAGGCCACCACCAATGGCGGGGACGCCAGATAGTTGGCTTTGACATGCGGACTGATGCGGCCTTCGAAATTGCGGTTGCCCGAAAGCACCGCGGTGGCGACCAAATCGCCTTCGGTGATCGCATCTGCAATTTCTTCGGCCAAAGGACCGGAATTACCGATGCACGTGGTGCAACCAAATCCAACAATGTTAAAGCCCAAAGCATCCAATGGGGCTTGCAAGTCAGCGGCTTGCAAATAATCGGCAACCACTTGACTGCCCGGGGCCAAAGACGTTTTCACCCAGGGTTTACACGTCAGGCCCAACGCATGAGCTTTTTGGGCCAGCAATCCGGCGGCGATCAAAACGTTGGGGTTAGAGGTATTGGTACAGCTGGTGATCGCGGCGATCACCACGTCGCCATCGCTGAGATCATGGTCGCGGCCGTGAACGGTTTGGGTGCGCGGAGCATCGGCACCCGCCAAATCTTTTAAGGCCGTCGCAAAGGCCGGAACGGAAGATTTCAAATCAATCCGGTCCTGCGGACGTTTGGGGCCGGAAATCGCGGGTTCAATGGTGGCGATATCCAATTCCAAGGTCGACGTAAAGACCGGATCCGGCGTGCCGGAATCTCGCCACATACCTTGGGCTTTTGCATAAGCTTCGACCAAGGCGATGCGTTGATCGTCGCGCGCGGTGAGTTTTAAATACGTGATGGTTTCGCTGTCGACTGGGAAAATGCCACAGGTGGCCCCATATTCAGGTGCCATGTTGGCGATGGTCGAACGGTCAGGCAGGCTTAAGGTGTCCAGACCCGAACCAAAAAATTCGACAAATTTTCCGACCACACCCTTTTCGCGAAGCATTTCAACAATGCGCAGAACCAAGTCCGTCGTGGTGATGCCTTCCCTCATTTCGCCCGTCAGTTTAAAGCCGATGACTTCGGGAATCAGCATCGACACGGGTTGACCCAACATCGCGGCTTCGGCTTCGATACCACCCACGCCCCAACCCAAAACGCCAAGGCCATTGACCATGGTGGTGTGGCTGTCGGTGCCGACCAAGGTATCGGGGTAAACGATGTTTTCATCGCCCGTCCACACCACCTGAGCCAGATGTTCAACATTAACCTGATGGCAAATGCCCGTTCCGGGGGGAACCACGCGGAAATTATCAAAGGCCTGTTGGCCCCACTTCAAAAATTCATAGCGTTCTTTGTTGCGTTCAAATTCCAAGGCCTCATTTTTTTCCAAAGAATCATCGGTGCCGGAAAAATCAATCATCACGGAATGATCAATGACCAGATCAACGGGGGACAGCGGGTTAATTTTTTTAGCGTCACCTCCCACGGCAACCATCGCGTCGCGCATGGCGGCCAAATCTACAACGGCGGGAACACCGGTAAAATCTTGCATCAAGACGCGGGCCGGGCGATAGGCAATTTCATGACCGCCCTTTTGGTCCGCCGCCCAATTGGCACAGGCTTTAACGTCATCGGTACTGACCGTGTGCCCGTCTTCGAAACGCAACATGTTTTCCAACAGGACCTTAATCGAAAAAGGAAGTTTAGACACATCACCAAGGCCTAGATCCGCAACCGCCTGAAGACTGAAATAGTCGTACGATGTTCCGTTAACATCAAGCGTGCGGCGTGTTTTTAAAGTGTCCTGTCCGGCCATGTTCTGGCTCCTTATTAATGACGTTGCATTTAAGAGGGAATGTTATAACAGAACAATCGTTTATGCGACTCCTTTAAGAGGCCCGCGCCCCGGTCATTTTTTGGGTGTGTTTTGTGTCGGTCGCGAGGACCCAGCCAATTGCGCGGCACACTGGCAAGCCAATGGCAAACAGGGTTTTTCCGCGCAAAGACCCGATACCATTGTGACCTTGCTTAACCACCATTTCGGCGGCCCAAGGTTTCGCAAACGTTGTGTAAAGCACTTGTGTGAACAGTTTTGAATTTTGCATTAACCTGACAACAGGTTTGGCCAAAAAGTGATAGCCAAGCATCACATAAGGATCGTTCTTTTCGATCCACAAACCATAACGTTGATCGGCTATGTAGACATCTAAGGGTAAAAAGCTTTGATGATAAAGCTCGGTGCAAATCACCGTACCGCCCGCATCGCCCGCGCCATTGCCTTCGGCGTCAAGGGTATAGCTCCCATCTTTGTTTGCGGCTCGGTTTTTCTGGTTTGCTTTTGCTTTTTGGGCACCGACACTCGACAACTGTCCACCCCGCCCAAGACTGCCAATCTGGCCCGTTGTTTTTTCACCATAGGCATTTGTGCCACGGGGCGTATGTGCATTCTTAGATCGAGCCGCGCCGCGACGACGAGACTTTTCAGCCGAGATGGTTCGGCTTTGATCATAAGAACTCATTGTTGACCAAGATCTGTCTTGCCAAGACAAATTCTTTTCCCGTTCAACTTTGGCGCGCTGACCAACGGCCATTCTGTCCATAACGCGATCAATGTCTGAGGGCTGCGTTGGGTCACTGTCTAAGAGTCCTCCCGCTATTTTCGCCCGCTCGGTTGCTTCGCCCAACACGTCCTTTTGGCCGAGTGTATCTTGTTTGGAAGGAAGATCGTTTGAAAGGGCTCTATTGCCTTTGTTGGCTTGAGCTTTGGTTTCCGGTGTCTTTTGATCTTGTTGGTTTTGTTTTGCCTGATCACGTTTTGTTTGCTCTCGCCGTGCCGTATAGCCAGCCCAAGCATCGGCAATGTCTTTGCGGGTTTTTTGAAAGCCAGGATGAGCGGATTCCCGATAAGCCGGCGTATTCATCGCTGATTTGATTTCGGTTTGGGTGTTCAGTTGAGCTCGATTTTGTGACGCTGATTGAAAATCTTCCACACTGTATTCTTGGGACGGCCCAGCGTAATTTCCGGCCTCGACGGTTTTGGTGCCTAAAAGACTGCTCGGCCTGCCCGCCAAGGAGCGCGCGATTGCCGCAAAATCAACGGTTTTTTTCGTTTGCGGTGCGGGCTGGTTCGTCGTCCCCGCACTCACCTTCGCCTCTTTAAGAACGCCCCGAACCGTTACGGACTTCACATCAGTGGGTGCAGAGGGAACACTTAAATTTAAAGCCTGACCCAAAAGATTAGCCGCCCGCCGTGCATTCAAAATCTGCGTATTGCGCTCCAATTGAGCTTGGTTTTGTGCGACGGTTTGAAAGTCTTCGGGACTGTATTCCTCGGATGCTCCTACATAGGTACCTGACTCAACGTTTCGGCTCAATTTGCCTTGGCTTTCAGCTTTCGAAAGTGGGGATGTGGTCGCGGAAGCTAGGGCCAAAGCTTGGGCTTGGGCCAAGGCTGGTCTGGTTGTTGCCAGAGCTTGAATTTGAGCTTCTATCTTATCGAGTTCTAGTTTGATGGCTTCAGCAAGCTCCGCTTTTTTATGTGAAGTGATGGGAGTGGTTTCCCCTGCTTTTATTCTTTCTTCCGTTTGTCTTGTGAGCTCATTTACAATGCCGTTTGTAATTGCATTTGCGGTGGCATTTCCGGTTTTGATATTTTCTAAACTTCTCCGATTTGTGTGCWTAGCAACTTCGGCTATAGAATTGATCATGGATTTGTCAGGGGCGAGTTCGCCATAGCTTGACATACGCTCCATGACATCACTGGCTATTTGGTCTTTATAAGCTTCTGGCATTGCCCCGGCCCCACCTACGGTCTTAAGTGCACCCGTAAAAGTCTCCCCGGCGGCGGTGTAAGCCGGAGTCGATACATCTTTAAGGACTTTTCGGTTCATTTTTCCGTCAGGCCGTAAGCTCGACATGGTTACTTTTTCATGTTGTAGCTCACCTAATGTATAAACGGATGTGGTGGTTTGATTGGTAAGGACTTTGTCTAGACCCAATGGATGGTCTTTTGTCGTAATCGTTTGCGTCACTGTTGTTTTGTGTTGGGCCAGAGATTTAGGACCAGCCGAAATAGTTGCGGTGACCGTTCTTGTATTGGCGAGGGGGCCTTTGGTTGTGTGTGATAATTCAACGCCAAATCCAGCAAAATTTGCTTTAGCATTCATGGTGAGTCCACTTTTTTCAGACCCCCCTACGCTTGTCCCAAACCCCAGTGCTCCCGCATCTACGCCGATATCAATATGTCCAGAAACATTCTCTGTATCAATTCCTACTCCCATGTTTGCAAATCCCGCATTTGCGTTAACATCAGCCTGTACACCACCTGTTTGTGCATCATATTGAGCTTCAACACCTGCACCAATTTTGCTTGTGCCAACATGCACGTTGCCGGATGCGTTTTCAATTTCTCCGGTGTTGTTAACGGTTAGGTCAGCACCACCCGATACAAGGTCGCGCGTTTTTTTAGTTTTTTCATAATTACCTTTGGCTTTTTGAACACTAATTGTCCCTCCGGCAGGTGTACCCTGAATTTTGGAAGCCAGTACATTGACCTCATCGAATACCTCTGAAAGAATTTGTTGGTTGGTGCGGATCGTTTGGGATTGTTTCGGCATAATCATTCTCCTATATGCACAGACGTCCCTATTGGCAYAGCTTCAAGGTGAAGCCATGTCATAAGGACGTGGATTTAATTTTAAGATTTAAATTAGGTGGTGGTTTCTAATTGCTGCATAACCCGGTCGGTCAAGCTTTGCATTTGGGCTTCATATGTTAAATCGACCCAATCATCGTGGGCAAAGATCGCACGTAATACNGSCCGATCAATTGAGGTAAAACTAGCCGTTTTCTTGCTCGGATGTTGGCTATTTACGGCAGAGGGTTGAATGACATTACTGTTCATTGCCGTTGTTAAGGCGCTTATTAGCGTAAAACGCATGAGTTGTTCAAATGAGCGGCGAGGAGTGTTTTTGGGATGGTCGCGTTCAGTAGCATAAGCTATGAATGTTTCACCGGGGTTGCGAATATATGTTTGGTATAAAGTCTTATGATCTTCTGGGGATTCCTTTTGTAAACTTTTAATGTATGTTTCTTCTAACTTCGGTCCTTTTAGCGCTGATTTGTAGGCCGGAAGCATTCCATCAATCGACAAATTGTCAGATATAAACACCAATAAGTCGAAATTATCTTTTGTTGGGTCAACCCCCGTTGCTGGTATACGTAAAATCTCGATAAAAAGCTCGGTAAAGATATTTTTAGTTGGCTCTATTTCTTCTTTTTTCAAACCGACAAATGAAAATCTAACATTCTTTTTTTGCGTAAAAAAACCAACGTGCAGTCTATGTTGTTTTGGAACATTATCCATATGGGGATTAGGAAACATCGTCCGTAAATGTTCTTCAACCTGTTCGCGCGGGTAAGGACTTTCGGCCCAAGCTTGGCGGTTTGGTAGCCCACTCAACAGCCCAAGCATTCCGATGAACACCATCAAACTTAAACACGACCGCACTCTTAAACTAAACATGCAAACAAAACCTCAACCAATTGTCGAACCTAAACCTAACATACCCTCCTATCTAGGCAAGACGTCGACAAACAAAAAAACCGCCCTCAAGTTGAGAGCGGTATCTGTGATTTAGACGCACTAATGGCCTTTCGTTAAGGCTTATATCGCATAAAAATTCTGGTCTGTCAAGAAAATTTTCCTATACATAGGACTAAAGCTTTAAGCCGCCGTACCGCCAACGGTTAGATCATCCAAACGCAAGGTGGGTTGGCCGATGCCGACGGGTACGCCTTGGCCGTCTTTGCCACAGGTGCCAACGCCGGTATCCAGTTTCATGTTGTTGCCAATCATAGAGACCTTTTTCATGGCTGCGGGGCCGGAACCGATCAACGTTGCGCCCTTGACCGGAGCCGTGACTTTTCCGTTTTCGATCAAATAGGCTTCGGTACAACTGAAGACAAACTTACCGGATGTAATGTCCACCTGACCGCCGCCAAAATTGACCGCATACAGGCCGTTTTTAACCGAAGCCAGAATTTCTTCGGGGTCTTTGTCGCCGTCCAACATATAGGTATTGGTCATGCGCGGGATGGGGTTGCTGGCATAGCTTTCGCGGCGACCGTTTCCGGTGGACTTTTCGCCCATCAAACGCGCGTTCAGGCGATCTTGCATATAGCCTTTTAAGATGCCGTCTTCGATCAACATGGTGTTTTGCGTCGGCGTGCCTTCATCATCGATGGACAACGACCCGCGCAATCCGTCCATGGTGCCGTTATCGACAATGGTCACACCGGGGGACGCCACACGTTCGCCGATCAGACCCGAAAAGGCCGAGGTTTTTTTACGGTTAAAGTCGCCTTCTAGACCATGACCCACGGCTTCGTGCAACAATACACCGGGCCAGCCCGCGCCCAAGACAACGGACATTTCACCCGCTGGGGCCGGAACACTGTCTAAGTTTACAATGGCTTGGCGCAAGGCTTCGCCCGCGATGTGTTGCCAGCTTTCGGGCGTGATCCATTGATCATACGCGGCGCGACCGCCGGCGCCAAAAGAACCGCTTTCCATGCGATCGCCTTGACCAACCACCACAGATACATTGATGCGCACCAAGGGCCGAATGTCGGCGGCGACGTGTCCGCCGGGGCGCATCACTTCAATGGCTTGCCAACTACCGGCTAGTGATACGGTGACTTGTTTGACGCGGGTATCTTGGGCGCGCACATAGGCATCAATTTCCGCCAGCAATTCAACTTTGTTTTCAAAGGAGATGCAGTTTAAGGGGTTTTCATCGTCATACAGCTTTACATTGGTGCCGCTGGGCGGTCCCGCCAAGGTTCCACCATGGCCATGGGTTACGGTTTTAACCGTTTCAGCCGCGCGTTTAATAGCCTCTTCGCTGAGGTCAGAGGCATGGGCCAAACCCGCCGTTTCGCCGGCAACCGAACGCAGGCCAAAGCCATGGGCCGTATCAAAGTTCGCGCCTTTTAATTGACCATCATCAAACATCAGACTTTCGCTTTGACGGTATTCCAAGAACAATTCACCATCATCGGCCCCCTGCAGCGCATCATCAACAAGACTGGTGACGCGGTCGCGATCCATTCCGGTGCGTTCAAAAAACAGGTTTTGGGTGGTGGCGTTGGTGGTCATGTTAAGTCTCCGAATATGTGTTCAGCCCTTATACCAGATTGTACAAAGAATGCTTCTTTAAATATGGGGATCATTTTGCCCACAACAACCACCTTGACGTTAGGCACACAAAGCCCCATTTTAGGAACACGTGGTGATTTGGCCGGCTGGCTTGCGGCCACGTAAAACAAACTGCTAAAAGGCCGATGTGTGGGAATGGTCCTAGCTTCGGCTCGGGCTTTTTTTA
>NVSZ01000067.1 GCA_002732845.1 Rhodospirillaceae bacterium | reverse complement strand
GGTGAGAAAATTGCAATTGAGAAACACCGCCTAAGGCCAGCGCCAAAAGCACCGCCGATATGCTCAGAACCACACGAGAACGATCGACGCTAAAACGCGCGATCCATTCCAAGATCGCATCCATCCGGGCGTGACGGGCATGGGCACCGTTGCTGGATTTGGCCTTCAACGGTAAAAGGGTCAGCAGCGCCGGTAGCATTACTAAATTTAATACCAACGACAGTAAGATACCAAACGAGGCCATCACGCCGAGATCGGCAATCGGGGCAACCGAGGCCCCGGAAAAAGACGCCAGTCCGGCGGCGGTGGTCAGTGAAGTCATCATGATCGGAAGGCCAGAGTGACCCAGTGCATAAACCACGCTGTCTTGACGGCCGTTACCTTGCTGAACGTGACGAAAGAAAATCGACAGCAAGTGGACCGAGGCCCCAACCCCGACGGCCAATAAAAAGGATGGCAAAATTTGCATTGGCAAAGTGAAGGCGCGCCCGGTTAACGGCAACAATCCAAGCGTCCCCAAGACCGATAAGATCACGATGATCAACGGTAAAATCACGCCGGACGGGCGACGAAACATGATGAACAAAACAATGCCGATGACGCCGAGCCCCATCAAGGTGAACCGTTTCATATTGGTCTGCATGGCTTTTTTCAAAGCATCGGCAACCACGGTCGAACCCGAGGCATAGACTTTAAAGTTTGGCCCATCGTAAGCATAAGCAATGGTTTCAACCGCTTTGACCAGTTCAGAGTTTTCTGCATCTGATAAAAAGGCGCGTTCAGTTTTGGTATCCCCGGTGGGCGCGGACAGATCGTCAAATCCAGCCAGGGCATCTTCTTCGACGCCTTCGTGGGTGTACACATCGGTGCGCATGATGATCGCCGTAATTTTACGGTCTTCAGACAAAAACGTATTTTCAAACAGAGGATTGGCATACGCGCGGGTGCGTTTTTCTWCAAACTCAGCAGGCGTGGTGGGCCAGTCTTGGAACAGGTCTTCGACCAACAATTCATCAGCCTTGCCAAAGGTGTTGCGGGCGTTGATGAGGCTGGTGATGTCATCCAAATACGGCGTATTATCGCGCAATTCATTGTGAAGCTTTTCCAGCTTTTTCAAAAACGCCGGATCAAAGACATCTGTGGTTTCAATCGCCACAACAATCAATTCATCGCGACCAAACTGATCGCGAAATTCGTTATAGGCCAACAACGCCGGATCTTCTTTATGCAAGAAACTTTCGGTCGCCGTATCCATGACGATCTTGGGCAGGTTGGACGCCAAGGTGCCCACCAAAATAAGCGACATTACCAAAACCAACCAGGCTTTGGTGGTGACAAAACGTCCGTAAGTTTCAAATCCGGTTTCGATGCGATTGCGAAGGTCTTTAACCATAAAATTTCTCTCGTTTAGTTTGTCATTAAGATTTGCGGACGCCATTCAATAAAATATCAGCGATGGCTTGGGCCGCCTCGGGGAGCGGCATTTCGGTTTCCATGGGCGAGCCTTCGGGGGCAAGCGCTGCAACCCGGCGACGGATAGGCCCGTTGCAGGCATAAAATGTACACGCACCAACCAAGGCCATATGAACCAAAAAGGGATTTACGGGGCGAAAGCGCCCTTCTTTGACGCCTTGTTCCAAGGTTTGTCTGAGCGCGCCGACGATGCGCCCCATCAATGGTAAAACATCGTCTGGTAAATTTTGTCCACCCCCGGCAATTTCGCGCAACATAATGGCGGAAAATTGTTGGGGCTGATCGCCGTCAACCAAGATCGAGGCAAACACACGGACACGTTCTTCGACATCCTCGACGGTGGCCAGCATTTGTTCGACGCGCTTGGCCTTGGCGCTGAAAATGCGTTTTAAAACGGCTGCGTACAAAGCATCTTTATCGCCAATGCGGTAATACAAGGTGGCCTTGTTAACGGTTGCGTCCTTGGCAATTTCATCCATGCGCGCGCCTTCAAAGCCTTTTTCGGCAAACGCACGGGTGGCAATGTCTAAGATGTCATCGTTGGACGCTTTTGTGCGTCGGGAAGGTAGAGAATTCATGAGAAGGCCCTATATATTTAACCAAACAGTTTAACCAATTGGTTAAGTATATAGGGAAGCCCCATTCAGGTGTCAACATTATATTAGGAAATACTGTAACCTATTGATTTGGTTCGGGTGTGTGTTCGCGGGAGCGGGCGATAGAGATCTTTTCTTTCAGCGTCGCTCCGCTGAAGGGTTTAAATATTACGCAGTCCGCGCCTTGTCTGACAGCTTCAGAAACCACGTCCCCGCTTTTATGGGCGGTCATCATTATGATCGGCAATTCAAAACGTGAGCGATTGAGCCGCAATTCGTTCAGAAGCTGGAGACCGCTCATGTCGGGCATGTCCCAATCTGTGATGACCAATTCGACCGCGCGTCTTGTCGTATCTTTGTCAATGACCTGTAAAGCGGTGACCCCTGAATTTGCAGTAAGGATGTGATTGTAGCCTAGATTACTGACGATTTTATGCACCAAACGAAGGTGAAAGGGCTCGTCGTCAACAATCAAAACATAGCGATCGCTTAAAACTGGGGCGGGCTCATCGGTCATGGTCTAGGCGGTCCTTAAAAATACGGTTTAGGCGATGGTGGAGTTTAAACCGATTATGCTCTTTTTTTAAAGGAATATACGAAATTGCGCCCTGCCCGTATTTTTTAGGTAAGGGCACGATCAGCTAAGGATGAGTTGTAGGGGGCATCCTCTAAACAGACTGCGCCGGATACGTTAAAAAGACTGCCCGGGTAATTCTTGCGCAATGCCTTGATCTTTAGGTAAGAAATTGCCCAGAATAGATGGAAAACCGCTTTTATTTTGCGGCCTTGTCGGGTAGTATAATTTCATCGTTAAGAGGCGAAAATTGTTATGTGTGACTTTAAAGTCTGAAGTCGAGGGTAAACGGGCGAGAGGCATTTTTTGGCTCGTCTTTTAAGGGTGAATTGGGGGGCTTAACGCAAGCCGCATATCCCTCAAAAATCGGATATGAATAAAATTGATAATACGGGGCCTAATTTGAAAAGCTCCGGAAACGACCAAGGTGTTTCTCCAGTTTTTTCAGCTGTTTTTGACGCATCTGTTGCCGACAGTTTGATTGTTGGCGAAGGTGCATGGTTGCTGAAAGCTGATTTTGTGCGCGAAGGTGCAGATTTGATCCTGATCGGATCGGATGGTGCTGAAGTTATCATTCAGGGTTATTTTCAACTTGAAACGCCGCCGCTTTTGCTGACCCCTTCGGGTGGCACGCTTTCCCCGCAATTTGTTGATCATTTGCTGACCCCACAAATGGACGCATCCGTCACCGCCCAATTGTCGGTGATGAATGATGCGGGCGGCGTGGCGGCCCCGATTGGTCAAATTGAAACCATCGAAGGTAAGGTTGAAATCATTCGTGTGGATGGCACGCGCGAAATTGTTGCGGCGGGGGATTCTATTTTCCAAGGCGATGAAATCGTCACGTCCGAAGACGGCTCTATCGGCATCACGTTCGAAGACGATTCCACATTTGCCTTGGGTCCCGATGGGCGCATGGTGATCAGCGAAATGGTTTACGATCCAGGYGAACAAACTGGAATCATGCGGGCGGAAATTGTTCAAGGCGTGTTTTCATTCATCAGTGGTGAAATTGCAAAAACCAATCCCGATGCGATGACCTTGAACACACCGATTGGCACCATCGGCATTCGCGGCACCAAGGTCGCGGGCAAAATCGCCCAAGACGGCGAAAAAAGCACCATTTCATTATTGTCTGAAAAAGACAGCGAAGGTAACGAATTTGTTGGTGAGCTGACCATCACCAACGGGGCTGGTACGGTCACCCTGAACCAATTTGGTCAAACCGTGCAAATGGCCAGCGGCCAAGAAGCCCCCCCCGAACCTGAAACTTGGACAAACGATCAGCTCAATGCTTCCTTCGGCTCGATTTTAGGCATTCTGCCAACACCGCCCGGCCAACAAAAGGATGATGGACAAAAGGATGATGGTCTTTCACAGGCTTTGTCGGGTTTAGAAGATGCCCAAAATGACGGTTTGCTTTTGGCCGCTCAACATCAGATTGATGTGGGCGTAGCCCTGTTTGATATTCAAAAATATTTTAATATTTGGTCAGCCGACATAGGGATCGACATAGGGGTGGACATCGGTGGCATTAAAGTTGGCCCCCCGGAATATGACCTTTCTGCTCTGTTGGCCGTCATCACCACTGCTTCTGCTGCGGCCTCGGTCGCGGGTGCTGTGGAATTAGATGCGGCGGCTAAGTTAGCCGCCATCACGGCCGCCATCGAAGTCGAAGGTGGCAAGCTGGGGCTTTCCACCGCAACGCAAATCCCTGATTTAGCAAACGTTGTTACGGCTCCGATGAAGGCTTTGGGTGCCGCTGGTGCGTTGTCGGCCAGTGCGTCGGCTTTTTCAAAGGTTGCTTTGGCAGCCACAGCCGAAGCCGCCAAAGGTAATGCGGTTGATCCGGCGATCCTCAGTTATCTGCAAGCCGCCGCTGCGGAACTCACGACGTCTGCGGCAAAAATGAAAACAATCGTCGATGCGGCGATTAAGGCCACCGATACAACGTGGGCCGCGACCTTGGTCGTGGCAAAAGCAACGGGCGGTACCGCCACGGCGATTTTGACAGCGGCAAAAGCCAAGGCCGCAGCGACCTTTAACGGCGCAGTCGCAAGCGAATTGGTTGGGTCGGGTGTTGCGTATACCGAAATCGATGCCATCACCGATTCGGTTAAAACCAAAATGGATACGCTGGATGGTGCGGTACAGGCTGCGGCGGGCAGTGCGGCTGTTTCGTCAGCGATGACAGCGGCGATGACGGCGGCAAAGTCGGCCTCGTTGCATGCGTACAATACTGCGTTTCATGCCAAAGACACCATGAGCACCACGGACCCAGTGATCATGTTGGCTAAAGCTGAACTGGCTTATCAATCGGCAGTGTCCACCAAAGCAGCCTTTGATGAAGCCGATGCAGCTGTTGATATTGCGGTCATCAGTGCCGGCATTGATGCCGTGAACTTTACATCTTTCAATGTGATTAGACTTGAAGATAACGCCTCAGAATTAAGTTCTGTTGCCGCTGTTACAGGTATTACCGATGCGGTCACCGCCAGCAAGGCTTCGCAGGAATACTTGGACGGTACGGCACAGGCCAATCTCACAGCCGCAAACACGGCTGTGACAACACAAAAAGCAACGGTCGCGACAAAACAAACAGCTGCTGAAAATGCGGCCTCTGCGTTGTTGAACGCGCGGGCTATTTTGACGGATAAGCTGGTGACCGAAGCCATTGCCGAAGCCAAAAACGTTGCTTATCAAACGGCCAAAACGAATGCCAATGACGCTTTGAGCTCGGCTCAAAACGATGTCACAGAGGCGCAAAATCAACTTGACGTGAGTGTCAGTGGGAGCGTTGCTGAGACGGCGTATACCTTTGCGAACAACGCCGTTTCTGAAGGCGGCCTTGACTTAAAGCTTTCTTTGCCAATCTCGCCGGACAATCTGATTGCGGCCCTGAAAGGGGCGACGAATTCCGATGCAACGTTGATCGCCAAAGCCAAAGAGCAAGCCCAGCTTTTGGACAACGCAAAAGCGAACCTTGCGTTTAAAATAGAAATCAAAGATTTATACCTGAGCGCATCGGGTAAGGCCGATATAAATGCCGGTGATACGCAAACCGCATTTGATGCCGCCAAAGGCGCTGTGGTCACAGCACAAGACAACGTCGATGGACTGCTCACCGCCGCGGACGCCGCGATCGCCGAATACATTGCGGCTTCAGTCATTTTATCCGATGCTCAGGGAACAGAGTCCACGGCCGTTGGTTATTTGAAAGTTGCCCAAGCGGGTGCCGAAGCCAAATATGACGCCAGCCTTAAAGTCGAAGTCGAAGCCGTTCAGGACGCCATGGCTTTGGTCAAAGCGGCCTCAGACGAAGCCGCCAAACAAGCCGATATTGCCAAGGATAATGCTCAATTGGGTCAGGCCCCCAACAAGCATTTGGCCCAACAAGCCGAAGACGCCGCCTATGAAGCGTGGCAATCTGCGGTCACGCATTTTAATTCTATTTTTGGACAATCGTACACCGGGACGGGTGCCAACGACGACAATACAATTTCGGTGACCACAACAAAGGTTGGCGAACGCGGCGGCACCGCCGAAGCTGAAGTGGTCATCGGCGGAACATTGGAAGCTGGCGATGTCTATTCCATCACTTTCGGTGGCCACCAAGTCGGGGAAGATGCCTCTTATACGGTGAACTATACGGTGCTCGGTACCGAAGGATCTTTGGCGGGTATTCGTGATGCTATGGTCACGGCGATCAATGCCGATCCGGCTGTTAAAGTTCTGGTTGATGCCAGCGTGGGCACGGCAGATGGGGCCATCGTTTTGGTTTCCGATTCAACCGAAGTGGCCAAATGGCTGAACGATTATAACGAAACGGACTATGCTTTTTCCGTACGCGCCGAAGCCACCAACAAAGAAGGTACCGTGATTGACGGTACGAAAGAAGGTGTCTATCAGGACGTTTTAAATCGCACCACCAATTTCAACACCGATGACACCGCTCGTGAAGTTCAAATCAAAGCCGATGTGGCGGTGGGTGATGTTGTTGGCATTAAGATCAATGACACCATCATCAATTATACGGTTCTTACAGGGCAAACGCTTGCCCAAGTCCGTACGGCCGTTACGTCACTGTTGAATGCAAATGCGGCGATCACGGCGGTTGCGGGCGATGATGATGGCAACATCACATTGACGACAACCGGGGCGGCGTTTACGGCCACAGTTACGGATGTCAATATGGCTACGGTAACCTTGGTGGATGTGGTTGATTTTGCGGCCAGTGATGCGGCCTCGGTGGCGGCGCGCGCGGCTCAGGTTGATACCGCCYTGGCGGCAAAAGATTTGGCCGAGCAATATGTAACGGCCGCAGAAGCATCTTACAATCTGGCTCAATCAGCTTCGGCGTATGCGGATGCGATTAACCCGCGCCCGGTGTCTGAAGCCGAACGTAAAAAACTGGAATCCGAATTCGCCTCGTCTCAGTCCAAATCAAATGAACAAAATAACGAGACGAATGAACAAAAAAATAAAGAAGAAGCCGCCCGCAAGGCTGCCCAAGACAAAGCCGACAGCAAAGTCGCCGCGCAAAAATTATCTGAAGCCGAAGCCGTAAAATTGGTGGCCGACGCGAACGCAAAACTGATTATYGCAAAGRCCGAAGAAACGGCAGCGGCCAATGCGGCGGCCACCGTGAAGGCTTTTGTAGACCTCATCGCAAGTGGGCCTTTGACGCAAGCTCAATCTGTACTGGCGACTACGGCGGCAGCCTCGGCTAAGAAACATGCGGCTGATGCCGCCATTGCATCTGCTGATGCCACGGCCCTTTCGGCGGCTGTTGCGGTGACTGTAAATGGGGCGGGTGATGCGGCGGCAAAGCAAGCTGAATTGGCCGCAGAAATTGCCGCGAAGGCTACAAAATCTTCGGGGGCAGCTGAACGCTCGTCTATTCAAGCCACATCCGATGCCGCGAAGGCCAAGGCATCCGCTGACCTGCAAACCGCTACGGACAATGCGTCGGCTTTGGCTGCGGACGCTCAAGCCGCCGCCAAAACCGCCGCCGATGCCGCCGCGCAAAAAGCCAAAGATGCGGCCGATCAAGCTGTTGCTGATAAAGTGGCGGCTGATAAAGCGGCGACCGATACGGCAACGACATTGGCCAACACAGCGGCAACAAAAGCTCAGTTGGCTGCCGACTGGTTGGTGAAAGCCGAAGCCGCGGCAAAAAATATTGATGGGACAAACGCAACGACATACGCGGCGAATGCTAAGACTGCTGCGGACGAAGCTTTGGCCGCTTCAACCGCAGCCATCGAAGTCGCCACGGGTAAGGGCGACTTGGCTTATGCCCAAGCCGTGCTCGCAACGACATCAGCGACAAATGCACAAACGTCTGCGGGGGCCGCCCAAGCGGCAGCCAAGGTTGCGTCAAGTGCCGGAGCCGCCGCAGACGCGTGGACCGATGGGTCGTCTTCAACGGACCGTATTGATGCCCAAAAAACAGCGGCAGACGCGGCCGCTTCGGCGGCGCAAGCCGCTGCTGCTGCAACCAAGGCTGTTACCGCCGCCGCCAAAGCCGTGGCCGATGCGGTTCAACCCAACATCGATCAAGCTACCGCCGAAGCCATTAAAACATCCAGAGATGCAGCCCTTGCCAAAGTCACCGCCGAACGCGCGGCCGCCGATGATGGCAAGGTTACGGATTCTGCCATTGAGTTGGTGTGGGATACTGCGGTCACGCAAGCCACCAGTGCTCAAACGGATGCGGGCAAAGCGGTCACGGCGGCGACAGGTGCTGCGCTTGCGGCCAATAATGCGGTGAACTTGGCCAATGGCACAGTCACCACGGCGGCGAAGGCCTCAGCCAATGCGGCGAAGGCTGCGGCCGATGCGGCGTCTAAAGTGGGCTTTGCGGTGGCCTTTGAAATTGGCTCGCAAGCGTCGGCTCAGGCGCTTGCCGATGGCGCGATTAGCGTGATCTTAGACGCGGTCGAAGCCGCGTTGACGGTGACGGAAAGCAAATCTGGTGAAGCCAAAGCTCAGGCCGAAATTGCCACAACCAAGGCCGCAACCGATACGCTTGATCCGGCCGGGGCGACGACGGCGGCGAGCAACGCCAACACGGCAGAAACCGCCGCGCAAAATGCTATTTTGGGCTTGAACGATACATTGTCTTTGAACGTTGATCTGACCGCTTACGACACCGTGGCTAAGAAAATGGGTGCGGTGATTACGGCGGTGAAAACGGCCATCGATACTGCCGAAGCCCGTGATGATATTACCTCCGCGATCCGCGACGTGGCTCCGACCAAATTGATTGCAGCCCAAGATACGTCCGATACGGCTCAGGATGCAAAAGTTGTTTCAGTGAAGGCGGCGATTGATTCTGCGGCTTCTGCTGTGGCGTCGGCGACCGCGAACAGCGATCTGGCTGATGCTCAATCTACGGCGGCGTCGGCGAATTCAAATGACCGCGCGGCGGCGCAATTGACGGCGGCAAAATCAGAATTAAAAGCGGTGTCAGAACAAGCCCAAGCCGCAGCGGATAAAGCGGCCGCAGCGGATAAAGATGCGGCGTCATCGTTGGCCACAGCCACGGCCCGCAACATTGATACAACGGCCACAAAAACGGCGTATGAAAGCGCGACTAGTGCGGCTGCGGTTGCCCTTGCGGCCGCAAACGCGGCGGCGGCAAGTTTGACGTCGGCACGCTCATCCGATGGAATTGCCAAGACTAAATCCATCGAGTCGCAAGCCATATATGATGCAGCGTTCGCGGCAAATGCCAAAACCATAACGCCACAAGCTTTTGTCGCTTTGAAGCAAGCGAATGAGCAAACGCAAGATGCTTATAAAGCGACACAGGCGACCGTTGCGGATGCCAAAGCAGCATCAGAATCTGCGACGGCGGCTTCTGCGACAGCAGCCGCAGAAGCTTTAAAAGCCACCGAGGCTTATGCCAAGGTGGACGTGGCCAAAGCGGCAACCGGATTAAGCAACACACAAACGGCGGCGAATTCAGCGCAAAGCAATTCAGGCGAAGCGGCGGCGGCGGCGGCCTCAGCAGCGACGGCCAATACAGCGGGTCAGGCGAAAACCGAAATTGACGATGTTAAAGCCCAGCTGGTGCTCGCTAAAGTGGCCCTCGCCACCGCCATCGCCGAAGCCAACACTGCCGAAACCGATGCAACAACAGCAAAGGCCGCACTGGCGACAATCGCGAATGCGACCACGCCGCGCGCCGATGCTCAGGCTGCGGCCAATGCGGCTGACGCTGCGGCGGCAACCGCGGGCGGTGTTGCGCAAATTGATACGGTGACCATTGCCGGATCTGTCGAAACCAATGACACTTATACTATCACCGTGAATGACACCGTGGTGACCTATACGGTCGATGCCAGCCAGGTAAATTCCCTGTCCGATATGCGCGATCAATTGGTCAGTGCGGTTAATGCGCACGGTACGGTGGGCGCAACGGTTAAGGCCGAGGCTGGCACGGCAGCGGGTCAAATCACCCTGACCGCGATCAATGCCGGCATCAGTTTTACGGCGACGGCGGCCGCGCCGAATGTTGGCGGCACCGCAGACAATACGGCAACGGTGAATACGACAGTCGCAAACTTGGGCGGGGCGACCAATGTTGCGCAGATTGATACGGTGACCCTTGCGGGCAACCTTCAAGCCAATGACGTTTATGCGGTCACGGTTGATGGCACGAAAGTTTCTTATACGTTGAGCGGTGGCGATGGTCTTGTTGATGTGCGCGCGGCGTTGATCGCGAAAATCAATGCTGACGGAACAATGTCGCAAGTTGTAACTGCGGCGGCGGGAACCGGGGCCGGGGAAATCACCCTGACGGCGGTGAATGCAGGTACGGCCTTTGTCACCGAACTCGATGCGATAGATGAATCCGGCACCAATGGCGACAATACAGCCGAGCTGATCACCTCCACCGCCAACTTGCGCGGTGCCGATGATTTGGCGCAAACCGCAGCAACAACAGCCAGCAGCAATGCGCAAACTGCGGTCACTCAGGCCGCCAAAGTGGCCAGCGTAAATAGCGAAATTGATTTCGCCATTGCTTTGAAAAATGCCGCAGACGGCGTTACGGCAAATTCAACAACGGCCGAAAGCAATGCCGCGGATGCGCATACTTCGGCATTCGAAGCCGCCGGTGATGCGCGCGCTGCCGAAGCCGCCGCCAATGCGTCTTTAAGCTCAATTGGTTCCGTTGCGGCACAGTCCGTGACGTTGGGCGGAACGATTGAAGCCAAGGATGTTTTCACCATCACAATTGATGGTACGGCGGTCAGTTATACGGTGCAAACGGGCGATAATTTAGCGGATGTTCGGGCAGGCCTGATCGATAAAATTAATGCCGATGCGACCGCAGGAGGCGTTGTTACCGCATCGGAAAGTGCGGGCGCTGGTGTTTTGCTTCTGACGCCCAAAACACCAGATGATACTTTTGTTGTCACCACGGGCAGTGTTGATGGCGGCGGGACCAACGACAGCACGGCGGTGGTTGCCACTGCGGCGGCCGCACCAAATGATTTGGCTCTGTTGGCGCGCGACGAAGCCGTCAATTCCAAAGCCGCTGCGGAAACTGCAAATACCAATGCTGTGGGCGCGCAAAGTTCTGCCGAAACGACGATTTTGTCTTTGAATACGTCTTTAAATCTTGGCGTGAGTTTAACAGGGACAACGGCGACCGATGTGGCGGCTGTTTTGACGGCTGCAAAAACGGCGGCGACGGCGTTGACCGATGCCGATGATGCTGCGCTGGCGTTCCTCACCACCGTTGAGGCGGATTACACGTCGACCAAGGATTCTGCAAGTCGGGCTACTGCCGACTTGGCATCGGCGACAAAATCTCTGAGCAGTGCCGAGGCTCAATATGCCCTTGCGCTGGATGGCTCTGATCAGGCTAAACAAGTGGCGTATCGTGCCGCGATCAGTTCTGCGGATGAAAGTGCAGATACCTCGTACAGTGCCGCAAAGGCCAGTCAGGACCGGGCCGAAGCCGCCGCAAACACAGCCTTAGCTCATGCCCGCGATGCCATGACGTATGCCGATCAGGCTTTGTTGAAAGCCGAAGATTACGGCAAAAATTCAACCGACGCCGCGCAATTAACGGCTGCTCATACCGCCGCCACGGATGCGTTAAGTACACTTAATGCAATTGTTGGCAACCCCAGCAGTACGGCAGGAACAGACGCTAAAACGGCGATTGATACGGTGATTGCTGCCCTCAATGTGATTACGGCAGACGGTGTGGATGCCAGCGTTGCGACATTGTTGAACCCGATGTTGGCCGCGTTAAAAGCGGGCTTGGCCGAAGCCTCAAGTATCTCATCCACTATTCAGACCGCCGTGACCAGTGCGACCAGCGAAGCCAGTGCGGCGCAGGCTTCGGCAAATTCAATCGCTGCGCCCAGCACAAGCGTAACCTATGATTTAACCGATGTTGGCACCGCACAAACGCATGCGGCGAATGCGGCAACGCATATTGCCCCGGCGAAAGCGGCGGCGGATTTGGCCGTTGCGAAATCGTCTTCTGCCGCACAAGCCTCGGCGCGCGCGCAATCGGGTTTGGGTGAATTTGAAAGTGAATTGGCCAAGGCCTTGCAAAATGATGCTTTGGCGGCCGCACAAACGATTGCCGATGTCAAACCCGTTGCCGATAATGATGCGGGAACAGGCGACGAAGATACGGTCATTTCCATTGATGTGTTGGCGGGTGATTTGCGCGCCGATGGTGGGGCTTTGGCGTATGCGGCGATTACATCGGTGGATGCGCCAACCAACGGCACCGCGACCATTCGGGCTCAGATCGATACCTTAACGTTATCTGGAACCGTGGAAACCGGAGATACATTTACGGTCACGATAAATAATAAGTCCGTGAGCTATACGGTCAAAGTTACAGACACGACCCAAGCGGAACTAACGACCTCGTTGGCGGCTAAAATTAACAACGATGCTGATTTGTCTGGTGAAGTTAAAGCAACGGTCGCGCGCGGCAGCATCGAATTGAGTTCGGCAACACCCGGCGTTCCCCTGACAACGACCGTGTCTTCTGCAAATGTTACAGGCGGCAATGCCGACAATTCTATATCGGCCAGCACAACCACACAAAACGGCATTATCGAATACACAGGCAGTGCCAATTATTTTGGCACCGATGAATTCACGTACACAATTTCCAACGGCGGGGCCACACCGTCGTTCAGCACGGCCACGGTTTCGGTTACGGTCAACGCGGTTAATGATGGGCCCGTGGCCGCAAATGATTACGCCACTACGGCGGGCGACAGAGCAACCGTCAACATCAAAGCTCTGGATAATGACAGCGATATTGAAAATCAGTCTTTAAGCATCGCCAAAGTCAATGGACAGGTGGTGAATACAGGTGACGTTATTACATTGGGCACGGGTGCGGGACCCTTTGCCACTGTGACCATCACTGCGGGCGGCACCTTTGATTTTGATCCCAACGGTCAATATGATTCTTTGTTGGCGGGTCAAGAGGCAACCGCGACCTTTACGTATCAGGTGAGCGATGGACAAAACGCGAATAACTTGTCCAACGAAGCCACCGTCAGCATCACCATTACCGGAACGAACAATGACCCGGTTGCGGGTACGGCTTCGGTCACGTCTGGCAACGAAGACACCGTTGTTTCTGGTCAATTGTCATCAAGTGATGTTGATACGGGCGACAGCGCCACGTATTCATTAGCGGCGGGTGGACAGGCCACAAATGGTAGCGTTGTGATCAATGCAAATGGAACGTACAGCTATACACCAACGACCAACTTTAACGGCACAGACCAGTTCACCTTCCGCGTTAAAGATGGTTCTGGTGCGTCCGATACCAAGACCGTAAATCTTACCATCAACGCCGTGAACGATGCGCCGATTACGACCGCCGATACGGTATCAATTTTGGCGGATCAAGTGGCTACGGTTTATGCTCTGACCAATGACCGTGATGTCGAAGGCGAAACGTTAAGTTATTTTGGAACCCCCACCGCCAGCAGCGGCACGGTTGTTATTTCCGGCGATGCTTTGGTCTATACCCCCGACACCAGAAGCTTGGCGCGTGGTGCCACCACAACCGAAACCATCAGCTATACGGTTCAAGATGCGACGGGCGCAACGTCGACCGAAACCGTCACGGTGACCATCGGCGGCATTAATAATGCGCCCACCGTCACGGTGACGTCCGCGAACGTCATCGAAGACGGTCAAGTGGTGATCAGCGCCTTAGCCGGGGCCAGCGATCTTGATGGCGATGCGCTTTCCTATGTGACGTTTTCACAAGGCACCAAAGGGTCTGTCGARAAACTGGCCGATGGAACGTTGCTTTATAAGCCATTGTCAACGGCGGTTAATAGCCTGAAACAAGGTGCCACGGACAGTGATGAATTTACCTATACCATTACCGATGGCAAAGGTGGTCAAGTCACCCAAACCGTTGCCGTTACGATTACCGGTGTGAACGATGCACCCAGCGTAACCGATGACAGTGCGGTGACGCGAGGATCAAAAATCTTATCGGTGGCTGCCGCCGATGGTGTGCTGAAAAATGACAGTGATGTTGATGTTGGCGATACTTTAACCGTAACCACATTTGACAGCGTCAGTGYCAAGGGTGCYACYGTCGTCGTGAATTCTGATGGYAGYTATTCTTATGATGCCAGCACCGTTTCGACCTTGAACAATTTGGTCAGCGGCGATGCGGTCACCGATACCTTTACCTATACCGTTAGTGATGGAACGACCACCGCGACCGCCACCGTAACCCTGACCGTGACGGGCAGCACCATCATCGTCAGCGGCACGCAAACCATCTATTTGGTCAGCGCATCGGACGACATTATTATTGGCGGCGCGACCGATGATACGATCACCTTTAAGGGGGCCGCCGAAGACAAAACACAGACCGACGCGGGTGATCTGTTTTACGGCAAAGCCGGCAACGACAAGCTGATATTGGATGGTGGCGCACAAGTTGATTTGGTGACTTTGGCGGGAACGATTGAGGCGGGCGATGTTTATACCATCACCATTGACAATACCACCATCAGCATCACCGCATTGGCCAGCGATACGCTTTCAACCTTGCGCGACAAACTGATTAATGAAATCAATTTTGATGCAGCGCTCGGCGGCACGGTAACGGCTTTGGCGTCAGCCACCGCGAACGTCATTTCTATCGAAGCCGATACGGCGGGGGTCTCATTTGTGACGTCCAGTTCGGCAACGAACAACGGTCAAACGGCCGACAATACGGCAACGACTTCCTCCACAATCACGGGCAACGTGGTGCGCACGCAAAGTGTAGAAACCATCCAAGGCAGCGCCGGCGTTGACGTTGTGAATTTATCGGACGCGGGCGGACTTGTGCAAACCACCGACGTTGAAACCATTGTTGGCGGGGCGGGCGATGATGTCATCTTGGCATCCGGTTCCACGGCGGTGAACATCGATGCAGGGCTTGGGGATGATATCGTTGCGGGTGGAGCCATGGCCGATACCTTAAACGGCGGTGGCGGCTTAAAAGATGCGATCAGTTATTTGACGGATGGGGCTGGTGTTACGGTCGATCTGTCGGCGGGATCAGCAACCGATGGGGCCGGGTCAACCGACACGATTTCGGGTTTTGAAGGCATCATCGGTTCTATGTTCGGAGACAGCCTCACGGGTGACGCGGGCGACAACCGTATCAGCGGTAACGCGGGCGCGGATTTCTTGGACGGTGGTGCAGGCACCCAAGATGAAGTGAATTACCAAAATGATGTTACGGGTGTCACGGTTGATTTGGCCGGGTCTGCCACCGATGGCTGGGGCAATACAGATTCCCTTTCAAACTTTGAAGGGGTGTGGGGATCAAAATTTGACGATAGCCTGACGGGTACAGACACAACAGCGCACACCGAAGTCTTTCGTGGTGATGATGGTGTGGATACGATTGTTGGTGGTCTTGGTAATGACGTTTCCGCTTACGATACCGGGTCTGAAACCCAAGGGGCCAATGTTAATCTTGCCACGGGCGTGGTCAGCAACG
>NVSZ01000066.1 GCA_002732845.1 Rhodospirillaceae bacterium | reverse complement strand
CTTTTACAAAGCCAATTATGCTCCCGATAATGCCATTTTAATTGTTGCTGGGGATGTTGATTCGGGCGAAGTAAAACGCTTGGCAGAAAAGTATTATGGGGTGATTGATGTGCCCCCGGCTCAACCACGCCGTAATTTGGTTGTTTCTAACGCGGCCATCAAGGGCGGTGAAACGATCTTAAAAGATGCCCGAGTTAGCCAAGCGGTTTGGTCCCAAAGCATTATCCAACCCTCGCTCACCAATGGCGACGCCCGGCGGGTGACGGCTTTGGAAGTGCTCAGTGAAATTTTAGGTGGAGGCAGCACCGCGCGTTTATATCGGGCCTTGGTGATCGACCAAAAACTAGCCCTCAACAGTGGTACCTATTATGATTCCGGCGCGCGCGGCGAAGGTCGTTTTGTGTTTTATGCCAGCCCCCGTCCGGGTGTTGACTTAGACACCGTGGCGAAGGCCGTAGAGGCTGAAAAACAACGCTTGTTAACGGATGGTTTTAAAGCCGGAGAACTCGATCGCTTAAAAACCCGCATGCTGTCGGGGGCCATTTTTGCCCGTGATGAAATGAAAGCGGGAGCGATGACCCTCGGGGCAAGTTTAGCCCCTGGGCATTCCGTCGCCGATATCGAAGACTGGCCACAGCGGCTTGAAGACGTCACCGAACAAGACGTTTTAGACGCCTTAAAAGCGGTGATCACAGAACCTCGACAAATCACCACAAAACTTCTCCCTAAAGGAGCCGACGAATGAGAGCTCTTGGTTTTATCATCGTCTTGCTGGCGAGTTTTTCGGCAAATGCCGTTACGGTCGAACGGGTGATCAGCGCCCAAGGCATCGAAGCGTGGTTGGTACAAGACCATGCAAATCCGCTGGTATCGATGCAATTTTCCTTCGCTGGTGGATCTGAACTCGACCCCCTTGGTAAAAGTGGTCTTGCCCATTTAGCCTCCACCACGATGGATGAAGGGGCCGGGGATTTAGACAGTCAAACCTTTCAAAGTCGCCTCACCGATCAATCCATAAAATTGCGTTTTTCGGCGGGACGTGATGGGTTTTCAGGAACCTTTAAAACTTTAAAAAAGCACGAAGACGAAGCCTTTGACCTGTTGCGCCTGGCCTTAACAGAGCCGCGTTTTGATGATGAGCCCGTGGCGCGTCTGAAAAGCCAAATTCAGTCGGGCCTTAAAAGCGATCTTGAAAAACCAAATGCGGTGGCGTCCATTGCTTTGTTTAAAAGCTTGTTTGGCGATCACGCCTATGCGCGCCGCTCTAAGGGAACGGTTGAAAGTTTAGACGCCATCAAGCGTGCTGATTTGCTGAATTTTGTGAAAACCCGTATCGCCCGACGTGATTTGAAAATTGGCGTGGTGGGTGACATCACACCAAAACGTTTGGGTGAATTGTTAGATCGAACCTTTGCGGGCCTGCCCTTAAATCCGGGGCCGGCCAAAATCCGCCCGGTGAAGGCCAAGGCCACCGGCCGTGTGGTTGTTGTTGAAAAAGATTTGGTACAAAGCACGATTATGTTTGGCCATGGTGGCGTGAAACGCGACGACCCTGATTTTTATATTGCCTTGGTGATGAACCATATTTTGGGTGGGGGCAGCTTTACCTCTCGTCTGTACGCAGAAGTCCGCGAAAAACGCGGCTTGGCGTACAGCGTCGGCACCAGTATTTACCCCCTAAAATCGTCAAGCCTGTTGGTGGGCAGTGCGGGCACGGAAAATGCGCGAGTATCTGAAACCTTAGATATCGTCCGCGCCGAATGGAAACGTATGCAACAGGGCGATATCAGTCAGCAAGAAATTGACGATGCCAAAACATATTTGACCGGATCGTTCCCCTTAAGATTTACGTCAACTTCGTCAATTGCGGGTGTTTTGGTGGCGATGCAGGTGAACACTTTAGGTCTGGATTATTTAGATCGCCGCAGCGGCTATATCGGTAAAATAACCCTGAAAGACGTGCAACGCGTGGCCAAAAGGCTGTTGAAAGCCGATTTGTTAGACATTGTCGTTGTGGGAAAACCCGAAGGCATCGTGTCCAACCCTTAAAAAGTAGGCTATTGTACGCACAAGCCGTACGATTCGCTTAAACCTTTAAGGCCCAAGGTGACAATAGTTCAAAATGCACTATCGCCAAATCATTGAAAACTGCCTGAATGCTCACGTGGGGGACGCTGGTCTGACAGATCAGCAACTTCGTGCGTTTCAAGATCGCACAGGCCCGGTGATTGAAAAACTGAAAGCCCAGTATGGCAGTGGCGAATTGCCGCTGTTGAGGTTGCCAGAAGACCATACGGATTTAGATGATATTGAAAAAATTGCGCAACGTTTTCGCAACAGTTTTGATGATGTCATTGTTTTGGGCACGGGCGGATCGTCGCTGGGCGGGCAAACGCTTTATTCTTTGGTGGACAGTGGCTTTGGCCCGCGCAAGGGCGGCCCGCATATTCATTTTATCGATAACGTTGATCCCGATACGTTCGAACTTTTGTTTGAACAGCTTGATTTGATTCGTACCGGGTTCATCGTGATTTCGAAATCGGGTTCCACCGCCGAAACGGTGGCTCAGTTTATCGCCTGCTTAGATCGTCTGATGACGTTGGGCGGACGCGACAGTGGCTCAAAACATGCCTTGGTAATTACCGAACCGGGGCTCAATCCGTTGCGCTCTTTGGCCAACCGCTTAAGCCTTCCGGTGATCGATCATCCGCCACTGATTGGTGGACGGTATTCGGTGTTATCGATTGTGGGGTTGTTGCCCGCGATGATCGCCGGGTTGGATGCGCGCGCCGTGCGCCGGGGTGCCAAGACGGTTTTGGATGCGACTTTGTTTGGGGATGATCCAACCAAATCGAAACCCGCCATCGGAGCCGCCGTGCAAATTGCGTTCTTGGAAGAAAAGGGCATCTATAACACCGTGTTGATGCCGTATGTCGATCGGTTGTCGAATTTTGGATTATGGTTTCGTCAATTGTGGGCGGAAAGTTTGGGCAAAGGCGGGTCGGGATCAACCCCCATTCGCGCCATGGGCACCCGCGATCAACACAGCCAGATGCAACTGTATCTGGATGGTCCGCGCGATAAATTATTTACCCTGATGACCTTGGATGTTCAAGGCCAAGGCCGCTTGATTTCCAATGCTCTGGTCAAGGAAGCCGAGCTTGCTTACCTGCAAGGCCGCCGCATGGGCGATCTTTTGGATTCCGAACAACGGGCCACCGCCGAAACTTTGGTGAACAATGGATGCCCCCTGCGTTTGTTTGAATTGGACCGTTTGGACGAAGAAGTCATGGGGGCCTTGTTGATGCATTTCATGCTGGAAACGATTATTGCCGCCGGACTGTTGGGTGTGGATGCGTTTGACCAGCCCGCCGTCGAAGAAGGCAAAATTCTGACCCGTCAATTTTTATCGGATATGGGCTGAGATTCTCATGAAACTTCGCCGCCTTCCCGAAACACTGGTCAACCAAATCGCCGCAGGTGAAGTGGTTGAACGTCCGGCGTCGGCTTTAAAAGAGCTGGTGGAAAATGCCTTGGATGCGGGCGCGAAAAACATCGACATTCAATTACGTGAAGGCGGTCGAACTTTAATTGCCGTGACCGACGATGGCTGCGGCATGACCCCTGATGAATTGATGTTGGCGATTGAACGTCACGCCACATCAAAATTGCCTGACGATGATTTGGTGCACATTCAAACGTTGGGTTTTCGCGGCGAAGCCTTGCCGTCGATTGGCGCGGTGGCGCGGGTGTCGATCACGTCTCGAGCCGAAGGTGCAGACAGTGCCTGGGTGTTGCGGGTCGAAGGCGGTAAAGTTTTTGATCCCGAACCTGCCGCCCATCCGCAAGGTACGCGCATCGAAGTCCGCGATCTTTTTTTTGCCACCCCGGCGCGTCTGAAATTTTTAAAAACCACGCGCACCGAATTGACCCACGCGGTGGAAATGGTCAATCGTTTGGCGATGGCACATCCCAGTGTTGGATTTGTGCTGTCAGACGAAAAGCGTACGGTTATACGTTTGGCTCCGGCGCAAGGTGATTTATTCACGCAGCGTCTGGATCGTTTGGGCGCGGTGATGGGGCGACAGTTTTTTGACAATTCGATTTTGGTCGAAGCCGAACGCGAAGGTATTCGCCTGACCGGATACATCGGCCTGCCGACCTTAAATCGCGGCAATGCAAACCAGCAATATATGTTCGTCAACGGTCGCCCGGTGCGTGATAAATTATTTTACGGAGCGTTGCGTGGGGCTTACCGAGATTTCCTCGCCCATGATCGTTATCCGTACGTGGCGTTGTATTTGCAACTGCCGCCCGAAGTCGTGGATGTCAATGTGCATCCGGCCAAAACCGAGGTGCGGTTCCAAGATCCGGCCCTTGTACGGGGCTTGATCGTTGGCGCGTTAAGGCATGCTTTGGCAGACGCAGGACATCGGGCTTCGACCACCGTGGCGGACGCGGCGCTCGGTGCGGTACTCGGTGCAGCTCAGCCGTTCGATCCAAACTTTGCCCACCAAATTCAAGCGCGCCCCTATGGTCAAGGCTCAAGCGTTGCGCGCGGCTTAGCCGATCGGTCGGCGGATTTTCAGGCGCCATTGGGGGGCTTGGATATGACGCCAACCGCGCGCCAAGAAGCGATCGATGATCGCCCCGTCGAAGATTTTCCGTTGGGTGTGGCGCGCGCCCAATTGCACGAAACCTACATTGTTGCACAAACGGCGGATGGCATCGTGATTGTTGACCAACACGCCGCCCACGAACGTTTAGTATATGAACGCATGAAAGCCGAAATGAGCGAAGGCACCATCAAACGCCAAGGCCTGTTGTTGCCGGAAGTGGTTGAATTGGACGAAGGGTCCGCCGCGCGCATCAGCGCTCGGATTGAAGAATTTAAAGCCCTCGGCTTGGTCTTGGAGCCGTTTGGCGAAGGCGCCATCGTGGTGCGCGAAACACCAGCCATGTTGGGCAATGTTGATGTGCATAAATTGGTCAGGGATCTGGCCGATGATTTGGCCGAATGGGGCGAGACCATCGCGTTGGAAGAAAAATTGGCAGACGTTGCCGGAACCATGGCGTGTCACGGCAGCGTGCGCGCCGGACGCCGTTTGCAGGGGGCGGAAATGAATGCGCTTTTGCGCGAAATGGAAGCCACCCCACATTCCGGGCAATGCAATCACGGCCGTCCAACGTATGTTGAATTAAAACTCGCCGACATCGAAAAGCTGTTTGGCCGACGTTAAGCCGCTAAGCGCTATAAATCAAAAACACCGCGCGCGCCGCACCGTAGTCTTTTTCTTTGTGCAAAATGAAACCATCGGGCAGGGGCAGGGCTTCGGTCTTGGCGACTTCGACCACCACCACGCCTTCGTCCTTTAACCATCCACCATCGGCTAAAGCTTGCAGGGCGGGTGTGCTTAAATCTTGGTTATAGGGCGCGTCTAAAAAAGCGTAATCACATGGCTTGGCTGTTTCACCCATCGCTTGGGCTTTGATTTTGAGAACGGTGCAGGCTTGCACTTCGTCTAAGGCCTGAATGTTTTCGTCCAAGCTGCGTCTGGCGCCAGCACTGTTTTCGACAAAGGTACAGTGCGCGGCCCCTCTGGACAGGGCTTCTAAGCCCAAAGCCCCGGTTCCGGCAAAGACGTCGATCACACGGGAATCTCGCAAACCCGGTCCGGGAATGCCGTGTTCCAACACGTTAAAAATGGCTTCGCGCGCCCGGTCAGATGTTGGTCGCGTATCGTGGCCTTTGGGGGCCGCTAACGGACGGCCCTTATGTTTGCCCGAAACAATCCGCATCAACGGCGCTTTCTGGGTTTGGGCGCGGGTTTTGGTTTTCTGGATTTGTTAGATTTATTCGGCCGAACATTGGGCTTGTCCTTAGGTTTCGCCCAGCCCTTTTGGGCTTTGTTGACCGGGGTGCCTTTGTCTTCGGCAGCGCGGGCGTATTTCCCACCCAACTGTTCGATCAGTTGGCT
Source organism: Rhodospirillaceae bacterium (assembly GCA_002732845.1). Taxonomy (GTDB): domain Bacteria; phylum Pseudomonadota; class Alphaproteobacteria; order Rhodospirillales; family Magnetovibrionaceae; genus JANLGW01. The sequence continues at coordinate 9,799 of NVSZ01000066.1, read as the reverse complement.
GCGCGGAATTTCCATGACTTCTAGGCGTTTTAAATCGCCCAAACGGAACGGCCCAAACGATTGCCGGATCAGGCGGTTCACGTGCAGTTCAAGATATCGCATGACTTGGCGGATTTCGCGGTTTTTGCCTTCGGTCAGCGAAATGATCAGCCACGCATTGCGGCCGGTTTTCTTTTCGATTTTTGCTTCGACAGGGCCATAATGAATGCCTTCGACCGTGCATCCGTCTTTGATGGTGTCGAGTTTTTCTTGGCTTACAAAACCGAACACCCGCACCCGGTAAGTTCTGCGCCAGCCGTTTTGCGGTAGTTCCAGTTCACGGGCCAAGCCGCCATCGTTGGTCAGCAATAGCAAGCCTTCGGAATTCATGTCTAACCTGCCGATGGAAATCACCCGGCCCAAAACTTCGGGCAGGTTGTCGAACACGGTGGGGCGATCTTCTTCATCTTTGTGGGTGGTCACCAAACCTGCGGGTTTGTGGTACAGCCACAATTTAGGCTCGACCGCACCGGGCAGGGTTTTTCCATCGACTTTGATACGGGTGGGATCGTCGACCAAAGTCGCGGGGGTGTCGATGATTTTGCCATCGACCTCGACCCGGTGTTCGGCGATCCAGCGTTCGGCGTCGCGCCGAGAACACAGACCCGCACGGGCCATCAATTTGGCGACGCGGTCGCCTTTTGGCTTGTCATTGGCTTCGTTGTCAGAAGAAAAATTATCAGTCATCGGTCATTTCACGTTTTAAAGTATATTCCCGAGCGGCCTGAACAAACCCTGCAAAAATTCGGGTGTCGGCATCGGTGATTTCAAATTCAGGGTGCCACTGTACGCCCAAACAAAAGGACATGTCGGTGGCTTCGATGCCTTCGACCACGCCGTCGGGGGCAACTGCATTGATCTTTACACCACGGGGCTCGCCAATGACAGCTTGATGATGGGCGCTGTTGACTTCGATGTCTGCGGTGCCGACGATATCGTGAAGCAAGGTGTTTTCCATAATGGTGACTTTATGCCCCACTTCGTCACGGGGATTGGGTTGTTCGTGGGCAATATCAGAGTTCGGATAGGTGTCCGGAACATGCTGAACCAGCTTTCCACCCAACGCTACATGCAACAATTGCTGCCCACCGCAAATGCCCAAAACCGGAATATCCGCTTTTAAGGCATGTTGCAAAATCGCCATTTCAAACTGGGTCCGGTTGTCTTTGGTGGTGACGGTTTCGTGCACACCTGTTTCACCGTACATGGATGGGTGTACATCAAAATTGCCTCCGGGGATCAAAAGCCCGTCGATGTCGTCTTGGTAAATCGCCAAAAGGTCCATTTCAAAGGGCAACAGCAACGGTAATCCGCCTGCGTTGGCAACGGCGGAAACATAATTGTGACGGACGGCATACCACGGGAATTTGGAATATTCGCCTTCCCCGCCGTTTTCAAAATCCAACACAATGCCGATGATCGGCGTGATAAGGTCTATGGTCATGGGGGGAGTTTACCAGCTTCACATCTTGACGCGCAAGCTCTAGCACAGCACTGTAAGACCATGATAAATTATATGGATATCGCGCTCAAAGAAGCAAAGGCGGCTGCCGACCGGGGCGAAGTCCCCGTGGGGTGCGTGATTGTGGATGCAAAAACCGGAGAAGTCTTAGCCCAAACCGGAAACCGCACCGAAGAACTCCATGACCCGACTGCCCACGCCGAACTGTTGGCGATCCGCCAAGCCAGTGCCAAGCGCGCCTCGACCCGGCTTCCCGACTGTGACCTGTACGTCACCTTGGAACCGTGCGCCATGTGCGCCACCGCCATATCGTTTGCCCGCATCCGGCGCCTGTATTTTGGCGCTTACGATCCTAAAATGGGCGGCGTCGACCATGGCCCAAAGACCTACAGCCAGCCCACCTGTCACCACGCCCCGGAAGTCTACGGCGGTATGGGGGAAAGTGCCGCTGCTGAAATTTTAAAGGCCTTTTTTCGGGGGAAGCGGTGAGCATAAACTTGACATCCCTTTTTTTGAAAGATGGAGACCATCACAGCTTTGCCACGCAAAAAGAATTGGCAAACCTTTTAAAGGCCGTTTGCGTAGAAAATGGCCCTTGGGCGCTTCCGGCGAGAAATAATGGTCGTCAAGCAACTCATCGAGAACGTTTCTGTCTTCGTTATTTTTTGAAAGTGAATCTGGAAAAGTTCGTTTTCCCCATCGAAATCACCAAATCGGAACGGCCTGACTTTCTGATTCGAGACGGCGAAGGCGTAACCTTAGGCGTCGAACACACCGATGCAGGCCCCGAAGCCTATCAAAGATGGTTGTCTCTTTCAGAAGAAAATAACGACCTTGCCTTTTATCCAAACAGGCATGGGAAAGCCACAGATCCGGGGCGCGGTGGTGGCCAGATGTACCGGGAAGCCCGTGCCGATATTATGGGGTCATGGATCAGAAAAACCAACTCTATTAACAAACAAGGGTATCAAAAGGCCAGTTCGTACATCCTGATCAGTCATCTGCGATCCAGTGCACCCTTGTTTTTGGAATCCGATTTTAACGAGGTCATGTCGGCTCTCCCCGATTACAAATGCCTAAGCTCATATACACGCTTTAATACAGAACACCCCAAATCGTTCGACAAGGTCTTGGTCATTCTGGGCGATGATGCCCAGTTTTGGGATTAGGCTTTGTTTTGAGGCTGTGACTTAAAGTGGGCGCGTAGAGCACGGCCCAAAAACCTACACTATCCCCATGTCCCCAAAGGACTGTAGCGGCATAGGTGAAAGTGTGGCTGAGGTTTTGTGTCGATTAATGCCCGCTAATCTTTGAATGCAAAGGGCGGGTGTCTTCGAACAATTGCAATTGTTCTTCAGACGCCTTGCCTTGGTGATTGGCTTTCCAGTCGGCGTAGGTCATGCCGTAGACTTGGAAGATGGCGTCGTCTTTTGACAGCTCGACGCCTTTTTCTTCGGCGGCGGCCATCAACCATTTATACAGGCAGTTGCGGCAAAATCCGGACAGGTTCATCAGGTCGATGTTTTGCACGTCTTTGCGCTCTTGCAAATGAGCAACAAAGCTGCGCCAAGCGGCGGCTTCGAGTTCTGTTTTTGTCGTATTATCCATAAGGTTTTCCCTTTTTTATTTATTTAATGGCGCGCCAGCCGATGTCGCTGCGGCAAAAGCCTTCGGCCCAATCAATCGCTTCGACGCCTTTGTAAGCGGCCTTGTGGGCGGATTTTACAGTTTTGCCCAAGGCGGTGATGCCCAAAACACGTCCGCCATCGGCAACAACTTTTTTGCCCTTGGTTTTGGTGCCGGCGTGAAAGACGTTGATGCCTTCAATGGCGGCGGCAACGTCTAGGCCTTTGATGATGGAGCCTTTTTCGTAATGGTTGGGGTAACCGTTGGCTGCCATAACCACCAACAAAGCCGTATCACTGTGCCAATCGATCTCTAGTTTGTCGAGCTTTCCATTGGTACACGCCAACAAGGCTTCCAAAGTATCTGATTTCATCCGGGCCATCAAAACTTGGCATTCTGGATCGCCAAAGCGAACGTTGTATTCGAGAACTTTAGGGCCTTCATCGGTGATCATCAAACCGCAAAACAACACACCTTTGTAGGGGCATCCTTCGTCCACCATGGCTTTGATGGTGGGGGTGATGATGTCGTCCATGATTTGTTTCTGCAATTTTTTGGTGACCACGGGGGTCGGAGAATAAGCCCCCATGCCGCCCGTATTGGGTCCGGTTCCGCCATCATGCACGGCTTTGTGATCTTGGGCAGCGGCCAAGGGAACAGCGGTTTCGCCATCGACCAGAGCAAAAAAGCTGACTTCTTCACCGGGCATGAATTCTTCGATTAAGATTTCATCGCCGGCTTCACCAAAGGCGCGTTCGATCATCATGTGATCGATGGCGGCGTAAGCTTCGTTTTTGTTGTGACACAAAATAACGCCTTTACCCGCCGCCAAACCGTCGGCCTTAACAACCAGGCGGGTTTCTTGGCGCATGATGTAAGATTTGGCCGCGTCCGGTTCGTCAAAGGTTTCATAAGCCGCGGTGGGAATGCCGTATTTGCCCATCAAATCTTTCATGAAAGCTTTAGAGCCTTCCAATTGAGCGGCGGCTTTGTTGGGGCCAAAGGCTTTGATGCCTGCTTCTTCCAATTGGTCGACGAGACCTAAAACCAAGGCGACTTCGGGGCCAACCACGACAAAATCAATTTTTTCAGATTTGGCAAAGTCAACCAGGGCCGTGATATCGTCGGCATCAATTTTGACGCATTCGGCAATATCGGCAATGCCCGCATTACCGGGGGCCGCATAGAGCTTCTTGCATTTGGGGGATTTTGCAATTGCCCAACACAGTGCATGTTCACGACCACCAGAACCAACAACCAAAACCTTCATGGGCCGAAGCCTCCTTAAAAAACTGTTTTCTTAAAATTTACGTTATGCCCTGTTTACGAAGCACGGGTGTATCATACATACTGTGCTCCATGAGTGAACACTTAACTGACAACAATGTGCCCGAATCGGGTCTTAATGCCCCAGTATTTTCAGTTTCCGAGATTTCCGGCCATTTAAAGCGGGTTGTTGAGGATTCTTTTTCGTTTATTCGCGTTCGTGGAGAGATTTCCGGCTTTAAACGCGCGGCGTCTGGGCACCTGTATTTCCGCCTAAAGGATGATTCGGCTGTTTTGGATGCCGTTTGTTGGCKGGGAACGGCGAATCGTTTGAATATTGAACCCGAAGACGGCCTTGAAGTCATCGCGGTCGGGCGTCTAACCACATATCCCGGACGATCCAACTACCAAATTGTGGTGGAATCGTTGGAAGTCGCGGGCGAAGGCGCACTTTTAAAACTTTTAGAAGATCGCAAAAAGAAACTGGCCGCTGAAGGTTTGTTCGATCAGGCCGAAAAACGCGATCTGCCGTTCATGCCCAAAATCATTGGTGTGGTGACATCGCCCACGGGGGCGGTGATCCGCGACATCATGCACCGTATTAACGATCGTTTCCCCACGCGCATTTTGATGTGGCCCGTATTGGTTCAGGGCGATGGGGCGGCGGACCAGATTGTCAATGCTATTGCGGGCTTTAATCGCCTGAAACCGGATGGGCCGGTGCCCCGCCCAGACGTGTTGATCGTGGCGCGCGGCGGTGGATCGTTAGAAGATCTGTGGGCATTTAACGAAGAAAATGTGGTGCGTGCGGCGTCCGAAAGTGCAATTCCGTTGATCAGTGCGGTGGGCCATGAAACCGATACCACGTTGATTGATTATGCGTCCGATAAACGCGCCCCCACACCCACGGCAGCGGCCGAAATGGCGGTTCCGGTGCGCCTTGATTTGCTGGCCTTGGTCGAAGACGATGGGGCCAGATTGATGCGCGCTGGATTACGTTTGGTGGGCGAACGCAAAATGCGCTTGGACGGATTGGCCCGTGGTCTTCCCGATCTGCACAGCTTGGTCGAAAATCGACGTCAGCGGCTGGACGATTGGTCCGAACGTTTGGCCGCCAGTTTACAAACGGGTCTGCACCGTCGCCATCGGCGCTTGGCCGAAACGGCGGGCGGTTTAACTTCACCCCGTCAACATATTCGTTATGCGCGAAGCCAATTGGCGACCACAGCAGAAAATCTGGTGCGCGCGGCAAAACGCCTGACCCAACAACCCCGCCAAAACCTGGCCCAGACGGAACGTTTGTTAAACGGCCTATCCTATGAACGTGTGCTGGATCGGGGCTTTGCTTTGATTACGGACAAACGTGGCAAAGCTGTGCCGAGTGCCAAAGCTTTGCATTTGGGGGACGATATTACGGTGCGGCTGAAAGATGGAAACGTGGCCGCACGGGTGATGGGCGGAGAACCGAAAACGTCCAAAAAAACCAAAAAGCCGAAAATTGAAAACGATAAACAAGGAAGTTTCCTGTGAGATTTTTAAGCCTTGCCCTAATGCTGTTTGCCCTGCCCGCCTACGCCGTGGATTTGTCCGGCAATTTTGTTCAAGGGGGATTGGTGATTGGTCAGGTGGAAACAGGATCAACGGTTACATTGGATGGCAAAGCCGTAAAGGTCGCTGCTAACGGAGCTTTTGTTTTTGGTTTTGGGCGGAATGCTCAGGCCCAATCAACGGTGCAGGTAACACGCCCCGATGGAACGGTTGAAACGCAAAACCTGACCATTGTGCCCCAAAAATATAAAGTGCAACGCATTGACGGCCTGCCCAAACGCAAAGTTACTCCGAACCCTGCCGATGTCGCGCGTATCAAAGCGGACAATTCAAAAATCTGGGCGGTGCGTGGATCGATGACACCCGAAACCCGGTTTCTCAGCCGCTTTCAATGGCCCGTCAAAGGGCCGATTTCCGGCGTCTTTGGATCGCAACGCATCCTCAACGGTAAACCTAAAAGCCCCCACAATGGCACCGACATCGCGGCACCGCGCGGCACAAATATTGTGGCCCCGGCGGATGGCGTGATCGTGCTGGTTCACCAAGATATGTTCTATACCGGAAAGACCTTGATGATTGACCACGGTCTGGGGCTGACGTCGGTTTATGCGCATATGGATGGCATATCGGTGGTCGAAGGCCAAGTGGTCAAACAAGGCCACGTCATCGGCATTGTCGGAAAAACAGGCCGCACAACCGGGCCGCATCTGCATTGGGGGCTAACCTGGAAAGGCGTGCACTTGGACCCCATGCAAGCCACCGGACCGATGCCAAAGGGTTAATCCGGCCAACGTTTATGGAGCCACAGCCATTGACCCGGATCTTCTTTGATCCAGCTTTCCAGCATTTCATTGACGGTGGTCATGATGGTTGTTTCGTCGTCTGTTTCCGTGACCTCCAAGGCTGGTAAAAACGACAAACGGAAGCGGGCTCCGGGCAGGCGCACACAGCGTACAGGCACCATGGGCGCATCAAACCGCTTTGCAAATTTTGCCAGCACCGTTCCGGTCATGGCGTCGCGCCCAAACAGGGGAATGGGAATACCATCGTTGAGTTTCTGGTCGATCAGGATACCCAGATTTTCACCGCGTTTTAACAAGGTAAAGGCCCGTTTAGCTCCGGGCGCGCCCTTGGGAATCATTTCGCCATTGATCGGGCGCTGGGTGAAAAGTTTCAGCAATAAGGGATTGTTCGGCGCGCGGTAAAAAATATTGGACTGAATATTCATGAGGCGGCTGGACATGGCGATCAATTCCCAACTGCCCAGATGAGCGCCAAAAAACAAGATGGGTTTGCCCAAAGCTTCGGCGGCTCTTAGATGTTCTTCGCCTTCGATTTCAATGCGATTTCGGTCGTTTCCATCTACTAGTCGGTTCATGATGGGGAATTCAAAGGCGGCCCGGCCCAAGGTTTCCCACACTTCACGCAAAATCATTTCGATTTGGGCTTCGGTTTTATCGGGGAATGCGGCGGCGATGTTTTTGCGGGCGACCTGTGATTTTTTGAACATCGGGCCAAAGGTCGAGGCTAAAAAAGCACCAAGATGAGACGCCAACGTAAACGGCAACAGGCGCACCAAAAAGATTGCCCCGTAAGCAAACCCAGCCGTGATGTAATCTAAAATTGTGACTTTGCGATAACTGACGGGTTCGATTTCTTTACTCATCTGTCATGACCTTTTTCAGGGCGGCATCAATGTCGCCAGAGTGTTTCCACGCCACTGCGATGTTCAGCGCGCGCATGTTGCCTTGGTGTTTTTTGGAAATTCGCACCAAATCCTTGGTGGTGGTGACGATCAACGCGTCCCCGGCACCCTTTATAATGGTTTCAATTTCGATGTCGGTGTAGGGGTGATGATCGTCAAAGGTTTTGCACCCGACCAGTTTGGCACCAAGCGTGGTGAGTGTATCAAAAAATTTCTGGGGGCGCCCGATGCCGGCAAAGGCATAGACGTCTTGGTCCTTTAAATAGGCGGCCTCTGGTGTGGCTTCGATGCGGGCGCGTAAGATGGGCATATTTTTATGCCCCGCACGTTGCACCTTGCCCCAAATATCGGCGGCGTCTGATCCCAACAAAACGATGCTGTCGGCGCGTTTTAGACCCGCTATAACGGATTCCCGCAAGGGACCGGCGGGCATCACCCGGCCATTGCCAAATCCATATTCGCCATCAACGACCAGCAACGATAAATCTTTGTGCACCGACGGATTTTGAAAGCCGTCGTCCAAAACAAGGACTTGGGCTCCGGCTTTGATGGCCGCCAGAACACCTTCTTTGCGGTCTTCGCTGACCCATGTGGGGGCGACTTTGGCCAATAATAAAGCTTCGTCGCCGACCCGCCTCGCGTTGTGAATGGCCAAATCCACTTGGGTTGGCCCGCGTTCGGTTCCGCCATAGCCGCGCAGCAGGACATGAGCTTTGACGCCTTGTTTTGTCAGGCGTTCCACCAAATCGATGGCAACGGGTGTTTTCCCCGCACCACCCGCGACCAAATTTCCGACACAAATAATCGGCACAGAAGCCTTATACGGGCGTGCGTTTTTTTGACGCAACGCGGCCATTGCCGATACGGCACAGCCCAACGGACGCAACAACGAAGGCATAAACCCATCGGTTTTTCGGTCCCAGAATTCTGGTGCACGCATCTTACTTGGTATCCAAATTTTTAAGAAAGGGGGAAAGCTCATCAAAGATACGGTCTAGCACATGGGCCTCTGACGTGGCAATTTTCTCAGCCGCAGTGGCCATTTTTATTTGTGTCTTTTCATCATCGAGAAGTCTCTGCACGGTTGAGCCCAGTTCATCTTCATTTTGAACGGTGAGGGCTCCGTGAGCGTTGATCAGCTTGTTGGCGATATTCATAAAGTTGGTCATGTCGGGCCCAAAAATCAATGCACATTTTAACTGAGCGGGCTCAATGGGGTTTTGGCCGCCGCCTTTGACCAAGGTCTTGCCGATAAAGACAACCGGGCAGAGGCGGTAAAACAACCCCAATTCGCCCATGGTATCGGCGATGTAAACATCAGTATCTGGCATGATGTTTTGGYCTTTGGAGCGGACGGAAACGTTCAGGCCTTGTTGCTTAAGCTCAGTCGCAACCTCTTCGCCCCGCTGGGGGTGACGCGGCACGATGATGGTTAGCAAACCCGGGATATCGGTTTTCAATTTCGCCTGAAGACGTCCACACAAAGCCTCTTCCCCTGCGTGGGTGGACGAAGCCAACCACACCGCACGGTCTTTGATGTGTTGGCGAAGCTGTTGCAGGTCTTCTTCATCGGCAGGCAGTGGATCGCAGGCGAATTTCAGATTTCCGGGGGTGGCGACCGCCTTGGCCCCCAACGCAGAAAAACGTTGCCCGTCGGTTTCACTTTGCGCCAAGACCAAACGAAACGAAGACAAAAGCCGTTGAATCATTGCCCGGCTTTTGCCCCATTTTTCATAAGATCGATTGGACATGCGCCCGTTTAAAACCACCATCGGCACGGCGCGCGCACGGGATTCAATCACCAGATTGGGCCAGAATTCAGATTCCATCCACAGTGCTAGATCAGGTTTCCAGTGTTCTAAAAAAGATCGCACGTAAGACACGCGATCCACCGGAACATACTGGTGGTGTGCATTTTTGGGCAGGCGCTCGCCCATCAATTTGGCCGAGGTCACCGTGCCTGTGGTGATCAGAATTTGCCAATCGGGCTGGTCTTTTTCAAAGCGTTCAATCAACGGCAAAGCGGACAGGGACTCGCCTACGCTGGCGGCGTGAATCCATAACAACTTGCCCTTCGGGCGGGGCAGGGAGGGGGTGCCCAAGCGTTCAGAAAACCGTTCGGCATCTTCTTTGCCAGCCTTCAAACGCTTGTT
>NVSZ01000065.1 GCA_002732845.1 Rhodospirillaceae bacterium | reverse complement strand
AAGATAAAATCGGTGAGAGCTGGTGAGTACACCGCCCCGCCGGCACACGGCCCCATGATCATAGAAATTTGTGGAATAACGCCAGATGCATCAATGTTGCGTTGAAAAATTTCGGCATATCCGGCCAAAGACGCGACACCTTCTTGGATGCGGGCGCCGCCGGAATCGTTCAAGCCAATCACGGGCGCGCCGACTTTCATGGCTTGATCCATGATTTTGCAGATTTTTAAGGCATGCGATTCGGACAATGACCCGCCAAAAACGGTAAAATCCTGACTGTAAACAAACACCGTGCGGCCGTTAATTGTGCCGTATCCGGTGACCACGCCATCGCCGGGGATGGTTTGTTTGTCCATACCAAAATCGACACAGCGATGTTCGACAAACATGTCCCATTCTTCAAAGGATGCGGGGTCTAGAAGCAGTTCCAAGCGTTCGCGGGCGGTGAGTTTGCCCTTTGCGTGCTGGGTGTCTATGCGTTTTTGGCCTCCGCCCAGACGAGCTTTTTCGCGGCGGCGGTCTAATTCTTCAATAATATCATGCATAGGTTTTTCCCAATGTCTTCCCAGTTATCTCTTAATAACATGGTTACAGTTTGATTACAGCCTAGAAAGCGCTATATACCTCTGTATGAACCAAGGATTAAAACTTCTGCTTGAGGCCGGACCGCTTGTCGTGTTTTTCATCGTCAATGCGAAAATGGGTATTTTCACCGCCACCGCGGTATTCATGGTGGTGACGATTTTGTCATTGGGCTATTCGTATTTCAAGCTGAAACGCTTGCCCACCTTGCCGTTGATCGGTGGTGCGTTCATTATGGTGTTTGGCGGTCTGACCATTGTGTTGGAAGACGATACCTTCATCAAATTAAAGCCCACCATCGTCAATACGCTGTTTTCGGCGGCGTTATTTACGGGCTTAGCCATAAAAAAGAATTTCCTGAAAACCGCCTTAGAAAGCGCCATGAGCCTGGACGACGAAGGCTGGCGCATTTTGGCGTGGCGTTGGGCGTTTTTCTTTTTGCTTTTGGCGGTGATGAACGAAATTGTCTGGCGCACCCAAACCACAGATATGTGGGTGAATTTCAAGGTCTTTGGCGTGATGCCGTTAACGTTGGTGTTCAGCCTGACCCAAGTGCCCTTGATCATGCGTCATGGACTTGATGATGAAGACGAAAAAGAAGCCAACGATCCCAAAGAGCCCAAACAAGAAAACGCTTAAGTTTTCAGCAATTCATAAAACTGATACGCCGCATGCACGTCTTTGGTGATGTTGTCGCGGCGTTGAATGGCTTCGAAATCATAGCCCCATTGTTCGATCTGGTGATCTTCGTCAACGCGCGCGATGTGCAAAGCTTCATCTACGCTGAGATGCCCTTTTACAATCGCCAAGCCCAACACCAACGATCCGGTGATGCCGACCAATTCACTCATGGTTGCCAAGACCCAGTTATCGAAGTCTTGCAAGACTATGCGCAAAGCCTCAAGAGCCTCTGTTGATTGTTCAACCGCAACGATGCCACGGGTGGCGACAAGGCGTGCGCTCAAATCTTCGGCCAGCCAATCCAACACCGGTTGCCACGTTTGGACCTGTTTTTTAGCCAGTTCTTCTTGGGTATCATCCGCCATGTAACACAACAGGTCGGTTTCGGCGTATTTCAACAAACCTTCGATCAGGTTTTCGCGAATGTCAGGAATGCGATCGATGGCGGTTCCGGCCAAGGGCATTAAGGACATGGATTTCGGGTCGATTTCGTCGCCTTGAATATCCCATTCAGCCGCCACCGCTTCGGCCAAGGCCTTGGTTGGCATCACCAAAGTTGTTCCCGCAGGCGTTTTGATATTGCGCCCGTCCAATTGGACCGCATAACCGCCGTCCACTTTTGCGCACGTGGCGGTTTCGTAAAATCTTTTTTTCATGAACTACTTTCCGAACAAGCCTTCATAGATATTGCCCAAATCCTTCACCGGATCACCTGTCGATTTAAGCTTTTTCGAAGGCGGGTCTTTTTTGGGTTCTGGCTTTTTCTCTGGTTTTTTTTCCGGCGTATTTTGTCTCGATGAAGGCTCTTTAGCCTTCTTTAGGGCTTCTGCGCAAGCATCTTTGTATTTGGTTTTGGTCACAGCGCGCAGCACATCCACCACAAGTCCCGCCGGGGCCTTCAAAACATTGCCCACCGTACCCGCAACAACCTCGCCTGCATCCAGCCCAATATACGGTTCCTTTAAACTGCCTTTCAGGCGGACTGGCACGGCAAAGCTGGAAAGGCTGGTGGTTTTGGCTTGCGGCGAAATGGTCAAATGAAGACGTTCTCCGGGCAGGTCAATATTGCCTGTAACCGTTGCATCAAAGGCCGGAGTCCCCAACACTACGGTTTTGGCCACCACGTCCCCATTTTCAATGGGCAGTCTTCCGACCAGGCAACTGATCACCGTGACGCCGAGGCCTTCGATTGCTTTGTCTTTGATCTCACCATTTTTTGCGGAAAACTCAATGTCACCGTTTAAGCTGGACACCAAGGCACGGGTTGAGCTGGCGTTTGAGGCCTGAACATTCACCTTGCCATCCAGTTTTAAATCCAACAAATCCCCAAAATCAAAAACTTCAACCAAATGACCAACGTCCAAGTTTTGTATTTTAAGGTTGGCGTAAAGTTTTGGTTTTTTGCTGGCCCCATCGACTTTGACGGCCCCCAGTAAGGCCCCGCCGCCTAAATTAACGCTGAAGGTTTTTATATCCAAACGACCTTTGTTGAGTTTGACCTGTGCTTTTAGATTTGAAAGCAACAGCGGTTTTAAAGATATCAATTTCGCCGCATAGGACACATCAAGATCAACCAAGTGCAACGCGTCAAACTCCAAAGGATCGGTCGTGAATATCTTTTCAGATTTTTTTGTCTTTGGGGAAGTTTCAGGCACACGAACCATTTGAGACGACAACGTCCCGCTCAGGCGCGGCCGCCTGTTGGTTAGGTCGATATCAAGTTTGCCCGATAAATCGGTTCCATCGACCAAAACATCAATGGCGGAAAGGCTATAGCGGGTGCCACTGCCAAAAACATCAAATCCGGCTTTGATGTTTTGCAGGGCGGATAGGTCCGTTTCGGCCAACTTCGATAAGGTCGACATGTTCGATACATTGGCCTGAATACGGGCGTTCACGGTCATGCCGGCGCTGGGTTGTTCCACGCCGCCTTTGACGTTCAAAGATAAGCCTTTGGCCTGAATATCTAAATCGACCGGGAACACTTTACCTTCTTTGCCGATCAAGTGTTTTAACGAGCCCAGATTGCTGTTCACATTCAGGATCACGGCGTTATAAGTGGCCTGCATTTGAATCGCCATGGGGCTGTCATACGTTTCGGCTTGAACATTGATTTTATCCAAAAGCACATGAAAACGACGTTTACTCGCGCCATCGATATAGGTCAGGTCGATATTGTTCAAACGAATGTCTTGAACCTGCGGCACGATGTCTAACCCGGTTGAGGATTTTGTCGCCGCAACATCTGCTTCTTGGCCTTCAAATTCCCAATTGGCGCGGCCTTTACCATCGGTTTGCAGGATCAAGGTCAGGCCATCAATCACAAAATAATCGACGTTCAATTTTCCGGACAGCAACGATTGCAAATCGACTTTGGCTTTGAGATTCTGCAACACCATCATGGGCTTTTTCACACCCCATTCGGCATTGCCAAGACGCACACCGGACATATTTAAAGATGGTGTTAAAGACAAAACCAAGTCTAAATCGCCTTCAATCGTAACGTCTCGCCCCGTGGCCTCGGCGGCCATGGCTTCAACCTCGGCCTTAAAGTTGTTAAAGTCGATGGATTGCAAGATCCCGATTGTGGCCACAACAGCCGCTATAGCCAACACAGCCAGAGCGCCGATGATTTTAAAGACCGTGGCGACTTTCATGACGATCCCCCGATCAATGCAGAGATCAATTCATCCGCTGTGTGAACAATACAAGCGGCCCCGGCGTCCATCAATTCATCTGTTTCATGATACCCCCAAGCAACGCCAATCGCCTGTGTCCCTGCGTTCACCGCCATTTCGATATCATATGTGGTATCACCGATCATCACGGTGAATTCGGGCTCTGCCCCGACTGCCCCCATGGCTTTGATCATCATGTCTGGGTTGGGTTTACCCAAGGCGCTGTCGGCGGTTTGGTGGGTCAAGAAACGATCCAACAGACCGTGATGTTCTAAGGTTCGCGTTAATCCGCGCAAAGATTTCCCCGTTGCAATGCCCAACAGCCAGTTTTCGGCGTCCAAACGGTCCAAAACAGCGTGAATACCGTCATACATGGGCTCATTCACCCCGCCCCCCTGACGCAAATCAAAAAACGCGGTTTTATAGGTTTTGCTGATTTCGTGGGCGTAACTTTCGCTGATATCTTCCTTGGTCAACACCTTGGCAATCGCCACATGCAACGGCAAACCCACGACACGCCGCACATCATCGGCGTTGGGTTTTGCAAAACCATGATGAGCGCAGGCCACTTGCATCGAATGGGTGATAGACCCCAAACTATCAACCAGAGTTCCATCACAATCAAAAACGGCAAAACGTAAAGGCGCGGTGTTTATATTCATGCCTCTAAAGTTGACTAGAATGTGAAAAAATACAAGCTCAGAAAAAGAATTACCGGAGTGTGATTGCTCAACACTCCGGCTTCTTTTTGTTTTTAGGGGGAGGGTCCATCAATTTAGCGATGATAACACCCAAGTTTAATTTCTAGATTTACGTACAGTCCGCAATCGCATCGAATTTGAAATCTCGTTTGTACCATTGTGGTTCGATCCAAACGGCAACGGTGCGCCCTGATAGTTTTTCTTTTTTAACAGCAATCGTTACTTTCTGACCAACAGCCAAACGCAAACGTCGTTCGGAAATCACAGATTTACCGTCTGCTGTATAAATTCTCATCATAGCCGTATACGGCCATTTTTGACCGACATTAACGATTTCAAACGCTGCACCTTTGTCTGTGCAAGAGCTTTTCACTTCGACCTGCATAAGCACAGCCGGAGCGGCGGCCTGAACCATAAAGGACATTCCGGCAACAAAAAACGCTGTTAAAGCAATGTTGAGCACATGTTTCATACCCAAAATAATACCCGAGCAAGCTGACATTTACCTGACAGAATAAAAGTTGTTCAGATTTTTTGAATTTAGATTGCGTTTTCTGAGCGTTAGATTTCGTCTTTAAGCGAAAGAACATAGCCCACACCGCGCAAGGTACTGATGACGATCGAAGCCTCACTTTGGCTCAGGCGCTTACGCAAGCGCGAAACGTTGGCTTCTAAGGAATTTGCCGTCACAGTTTCACCGAAACCATACAGTTTTGATTCCAGAGTTTCTTTAGAGACCACGTGTTCAAAACGCCGCATCAACTGTTCCAAAACACCCATTTCCCGTTTTGAGATTTTAATGATTTTACGGTTTACGCTGACTTCACGGGCATTGGAATCCAACGCCACATTTCCGGCTTTCAAGACGGTTTCTAAAATCGTTTCTGGGCGGCGAAGCAAGGCCCGCAATCTTGCTTTCAATTCTTCTACGGCAAACGGTTTGGGCATGTAATCATCGGCCCCGGTGTTTAAGCCTTTGACCCGTTCATCAAGTTCGTCACGGGCCGACAGCACCAAAACAGGGACCTTATTACCAGCCGCGCGCATGGATTTTAACATATCCAAGCCATCCCCATCGGGAAGACCTAAATCCAAAATCACAACATCAAATGTGGTGGTTGCCAACGCCGCCTCGGCATCCGCAAGGGTTCCGACGGTATCAACGATGTAATCGTCATCGACAAGGCAGGCACAAACGTACTCTGCAATCGCCAAACTATCTTCTACCAATAAAATACGCATTTTCCACACAACTTGTAACTGTAGATGTAATAATTAAACATAGCGCATCTTATGCAATATTATAATATTTTTTTGAGCTCTTTTTTTACAAATCGTCTTCGAAGGGTTCTGGGGCCTGATTTTCATCAAAACCCAAGTAAGCCCACGTCTCTTTCATGTGCTGGGGTAACGGCGCAGTGATTTCAAAGTCCCCGCCGCCGGGGTGTGGGAATCGAACGGCGCGCGCGTGCAGGTGAACCTGCTTGGCAATTTCGGCACCGCTGAGGAAAGCCTCCGTTCCCCCGTATTTTCCATCGCCCAAAATCGGCGTATCGATGCTCAACATATGCACACGCAACTGATGCGTTCGCCCGGTGATGGGTTCCATTTCAACCCAGGCCGCACGACGGCCGACCTTGTCGATGATTTTAAATTCGGTAATCGCACGCTTGCCTTCAAATTCGTCAACCACCATGCGCTCATGACCAATACTTCCACGCTTGCTCAAGGGCAATTCAAGGCGGCCTTCTTCACGTTCGGGAATACCCACGACAATGGCCCAATAAGCTTTGCGGATGTCTTTGCTGCGAAATGCATTGGTTAAAAAACGTGCTGTTTTTTGATTGCGCGCCAACACCAAAATACCCGAGGTATCTTTATCAATGCGGTGGACCAAACGCGGTCGTTCTCCGGTATCGAATTTCAACGCCTCCAACATGCCATCGACATGGCGCGTGGTATTGCTGCCGCCCTGCACCGCCAAGCCCGCCGGTTTATTCAAGATGATGATGTGATCGTCCTTGTGCATCACGCACGCTTGGATCATCTGCACGTCTTCGGCGCTGATGCGATCATTGTCGATTTTGGGTTTGCCTTGGGTTTTTTCTTTATCCAAAGGCGGAATGCGTATGGTATCGCCCGGTTTAATAGTGACCTTGGCATCCTTGACCCGTTTGCCATTCACCCGCACTTCGCCCTTGCGCAAAAGCTTTTGCAGACGGCCAAACGTCAGGCCCGGATATTTATCCTTAAACCAACGATCTAGACGTTGTTCTTCGCTCTTAGGCCCCAAAGTTATGGTTTGCACACCACTCATGATAAAATCGTCCTCAACAGGCTCATTCCGGCCCAAAAAGCCACCAGACAGATAAAAACACTGCCCATGGCATACAACGCGGCATTTACGATATAGCCGCGATCAATTAAATAATACAGATCCATCGAAAACGTGGAAAAGGTCGTAAAGGCACCAAGCCCGCCAACCACCACCATGGCCCGGACTTCAGGGCTAGGCGACCACATTAAAGCCGACAGTTCCAACACCGCCCCCAACACCAAAGCCCCAATGACGTTCACGGTCAGGGTGCCCCACGGAAAGCCCGTATGAGCGACATGACCAACCGCGCTCATGACGGCAAAACGTCCCATGGCCCCGATGGCTCCGCCCAGTCCGACAAACATCATCAACTGCACATTCATGTGTCGTTTCCTCGTTTTTGTGCTCTCAGTTTATCCCAATACGCCAAACGTTTTTGAATGTCACGTTCAAAGCCTATTTCTTTGGGCTGATAATAACGCGCACGGGGCATGTCGTCGGGGAAATAGTTTTGCCCGGAAAAGCCATCTTGGGCATCGTGATCGTAATCATAGCCCTTGCCATAGCCCAAATTCTTCATCATGCCCGTGGGCGCATTCAAGATGTGTTTGGGGGGCATCAGAGACCCGGTATCACGCGCCGCACGCTTAGCGATCTTTTCAGCCTTGTACGCCGCATTGGATTTGGGCGCGGTGCCTAAATAAATCACCAACTGCACCAGCGCCAATTCACCTTCGGGCGAACCAAGACGTTCATAGGCCTGCCACGCGGCAATCGCTTGCGTTAACGCGCCCGGATCAGCCAGACCAATATCTTCGACCGCAAAACGGGTCAGGCGTCTGGCAATAAAATGTGGGTCTTCGCCACCATCCAGCATACGGGAAAACCAATACAGCGCAGCATCTGTATCCGACCCCCGCAAAGATTTATGCAAGGCCGACACCAAATTGTAATGGCCGTCCTGGGATTTGTCGTACAGCGGCACACGTTTTTGCACCACCCGAGCCAAGTCTTCGGTTTTCAGAAGCTCGTCGTCATCGGTAAGTTCAATCAGTTCTTCGGCCAAGTTTAAAAGGTATCGACCATCCCCGTCCGCCATGGCGCGCAAAGCCGCCCGGGCATCGAGTTCCAACGGTAAAGACTTGCCCGTTTCGTCTTCGGCGCGAACGATCAGTTCTTCCAAGGCATGATCGTCCAAACGATTCAGCACCAACACCTGACATCTGGACAACAACGCGGCGTTTAATTCAAACGACGGGTTTTCGGTGGTGGCCCCGACCAAGATCACCGTGCCATTTTCAACGTAGGGTAAAAAACTGTCTTGTTGAGCTTTGTTAAAGCGGTGGATTTCATCGATGAACAACAAAGTCCCCTGCCCCGCATCGCGACGTTCGCTGGCGCGGGCAAAAATTTTCTTTAAATCTGCGACGCCCGAAAATACGGCCGACAAGGGCTCGAAGTACAATTGGGTATGTTGGGCCAGCAAGCGGGCGATGGTGGTCTTACCCGTCCCCGGAGGCCCCCACAGCACAAGGCTAGACAAGCGTTCGGCCTTGACCATACGGCCCAGAGGTCCCTGTTCCGCCAAGATATGATCTTGGCCCACCACTTCGTTTAAAGTTTGAGGACGCAGACGATCCGCCAACGGGCGTGGGGCCTGATCTTCAAAAAGGGTCGGCATCAGCGCACCACCAATTTGATTTCGCGACCACCCCGGTCCATCACCACCACCCAGCCTTCGGGGCTCGCGTCGATCAGGTGTTGAAGATGACGCACGTTTTTGACCGCTTCACCGTTCACCTTGAGCACGATATCACCGGATTTAAGACCCAATCTCGCCGCGTTTTGCGCACGCTCAAGTTTAAGCAAAATCACACCCGTGTCTTCGTGCGGACGCCCCAATTGATCAGATAAGGCTGGCGATAAGTTTGCGACAACGGCTCCACTGAACGGATGACGCCCGCGCAACAAGGTTTCATTTTTTTGGGGAATTTCCGGCGGGGCTTCCAACACCATGTCCAAAACCACTTTGCCGCCCCGGCGCATCACCGTAACCTTTGCGGTATCGCCAACCGTTTGTGTGGCGATGCGAAATTTCAGATCTTGCACTTCATGCAGTTCATAACCGTTAATTTCCAGCAACACGTCGCCGACCTTAAGCCCCGCACGTTTGGCGGTGCCCAGTTCATGCAACGAGGTCACCATGATACCGATGGGGCGTTTCATGCCCAAGGCTTGGGCAATTTTAGAGGTGACGTTTTGACCGCTGGCCCCCAACCATGGCCGCACCACATCACCCGACGACAACAAACTTTTCACCACGTGCGACACCATGTTCACCGGGATCGCAAAGCCAATGCCGTTTGAGCCCCCGGATTTTGAAAAAATCGCGGTGTTCACACCAATCAAACGCCCGTTCATATCCACCAAAGCCCCGCCAGAGTTTCCGGGGTTAATCGCCGCATCGGTTTGAATGAAAGAATTTAAGTCCGACACGCCAATATTGGTGCGCGCCATGGCCGAAACAATGCCGCTGGTGACGGTTTGGCCCACCCCAAACGGATTGCCAATCGCCAAAACAAGGTCACCAATTTCCAAGGCATCGGGATCGCTGAGTTTCAAGTAGGGTAAAGATTCGCCTTCGGTATCAATTTTTAAAACCGCAATATCGGTGCGTTTGTCTGTGCCAATCAGCGTGGCGGGAAATTCCCGGCGATCGCTGAGCACCACTTTAATTTCTTCGGCTCCGGCGATCACGTGGTTGTTGGTGACGATTATGCCGTGTTCACCAATCAACACACCCGAGCCCAGAGAGTTTTGCACTTTGCGTTTGGGACCGGGGGCGCTGCGCTGCAATCGATCGCCAAAGAACCGCTGAAAAAAAGGATCATTAAATAACGGCGTGTTTGTGCGCGCCTGTACGGTTTTTGACGTAAAGACGTTCACCACAGCCGGGGCCGTTTTTTTTACCAAAGGCGCATAAGAAAACTGAACCTCAGCCTTATTTTGCGGAACGACTTTATTTTGAGCAAACACCGAACTGGAAAAGCCAACAAGGCTTAGCAAACAAATACACAGAGATTTAACCAAATATGTCTTCATGGAATTTACGTTGAATATCCTTAATTTTATCAATTTGGCTTTTTAAAGCCGCAACACAGTCTGGATCAAATATGGCGGGGCTTTTATCTTCTAAGAATTTAAAGGCCTCATCGTTGCTCCATGCCTTCTTATACGGCCTTGCACTGGTCAGGGCATCAAAAACATCTGCAACCGCGACAATGCGGGCTTCCAGCGGGATATCATCCCCAGACAGCCCCTCTGRGTAACCACTGCCATCCAGAGCTTCATGATGACACAGTACCACATTGTTGAGCATTTGGATTTTGGGCATTTTTTCCATGTGAAARCCATTGATCATTTTWTCRACAATTTCRCCGCCAAYGGTSACATGGGTTTGCATGAYCTTGCGCTCRTCATCRCTAAGGMTACCYTCTTTYAAAAGGATRCCGTCCGGRATRGARATTTTGCCAATGTCRTGMAGCGGKGCAAARTGATARATRAATTCRATATATTCRTCKGAAAGRTCATGACTRTCGGCCARARCCARAGCAATRAKGCGTGAAAARTTTGCCATSCGCGACAAATGKGTKCCYGTYTCTTCRTCGCGGTAACAGGTRATTTCSCGSGCCGTTTTAACGGCSGCYTGCAARGTGCGRATCGCCATAAACTCGSTRATGSMSRRWWGCCYSMCCRASYRKGYGYMYRYRYWSAWWSYSKYMRTWGWARCSWYMGYRRARYMKMMMTTAGTTGAGGCATTAAAAAACACAAAACCATGAAATTCATCGTTATGTATGATGGGCACCGTATGGCTGGACAGATAGCCTTGTTCTAGGATTTTACGTGTATGAACACTGTTACCATTATCAAAAACGCTTAAATCATTAACCGTGCGGGACAGACGATTTTCAGACAGTTCAAACAAGGACGTAACCTTATTTAATTCCGCTTCATAATGATCAAGGGGGCTACCGTCATCCGAAGAGTTGATGAACGTTTTGAGGATACCCGTATCTGAATCAAACAGCGCAACGGAAATACGATTAATCCGAGGACGCCAGTTTTGGATTTCGAGATGAAGCGTATGCAAGCGATCGCTCAGGTGGTTATTGTCAGGGCCAACTTGATTCATTGAACTTCCTATTGATCGGGGGCTTTGCACCTTTATAGCGTATTTCTTTGCAATCAAACTAAAAAAAAGAGCAGCCCAATGGACTGCTCTTTTTCATATAACTCAAGAACTAGACTTATTCGTCAGCAGCCTCTGCTTCGGCAGCTGCGCGAACTTTGTCTTCGGCACCTTTTGCGGATTCGTCACGATCAACCAATTCCAAGAACGCCATAGGCGCAGCGTCGCCATAACGGAAACCAGCTTTCAAAACGCGGGTGTAACCACCGGGACGTTCTTTGTAACGTTCACCCAAAACGGAGAACAGTTTTTTCACAACGGCRTCGTCGCGAAGATAAGATGCGGCCTGACGACGAGCATGAAGATCGCCACGTTTAGCCAACGTGATCATTTTATCAACAACACGACGAACTTCCTTAGCTTTTGGCAAGGTTGTTTTGACTTGTTCGTGCAACAACACAGACACCGTCATGTTTGACAACATAGCTTTACGGTGGCTGGAAGTGCGATTTAGTTTACGTAGTCCAATGCGATGACGCATGAGGTATCTCCTAATATAATTCCTGCCCTAAACATTTAGGTCAGATTGTAAAAACCCACAGCCACGTTCAAAACCTTGAACGGGTACTGCGGGTTGAGCTGAAAGCCCGTATTCACAAGAAGTCCCTTACTAGTAAGGTTCTTCCAAACGTTTCGCCAAGTCTTCGATATTCTCAGGCGGCCAGTTTGGAATTTCCATTCCAAGATGTAGACCCATTTGAGAAAGCACTTCTTTGATTTCGTTCAAAGATTTGCGACCAAAGTTTGGTGTACGCAACATGTCGGCTTCGCTCTTTTGAACGAGGTCGCCAATGTAAATGATGTTGTCGTTTTTCAAGCAATTTGCTGAACGAACGGAAAGTTCCAATTCGTCGACTTTGCGCAACAGGTTTTTGTTGAACGGCAACTCGTCTTGGACTTCTTCTTCAGCGGCAGCCGCTTCAGGTTCGTCAAAGTTCACGAACAATTTGAGTTGTTCTTGAAGRATGCGTGCAGCCAAAGCCACGGCATCTTCTGGTGTTACGGCACCATTGGTGTGAACTTCCAAGGCCAGCTTGTCCAAATCGGTTTCTTGACCGACGCGGGTGTTGTCAACTTTATAGCTGACTTTGCGCACGGGCGAGAAAACAGAATCGATGGGAACCAGACCGATCGGTGGGTCTTCCGGACGATTTTCAGCCGCGGTCACATAGCCTTTACCCGTATCAACGGTAAATTCAATGTTAACCTTTTTACCTTCGTCTAAGTGAAACAGAACCAAATTTGGATCCATCACTTCGATGTCGGCACCTGCGTCGATCATGCCAGCGGTAATAACGCCAGGCTTGCTCACGGACAAGGTCATCTTCTTTTTACCTTCGCTGTGAACCCGAAGGCCCATAGACTTGATATTAAGGATGATGTCTGTGACGTCTTCACGAACGCCAGGAATGGACGAAAACTCGTGCAGCACACCATCCACATGAATGGCAGTAACAGCACCACCACGCAAAGAAGACAGCAAAATGCGACGTAGAGCATTGCCCAAAGTAAGACCAAAACCACGTTCGAGCGGTTCAGCGATGACGGTAGCTGTACGTAAAGGGTCATGACCCGGAATTACGTCAAGCTTCGTCGGTTTAATAAAATCTTGCCAATTTTTTTGAATCACGGGTGTGACCTCACACTAGGCGTATTATCAAAAAGGACTGACCAAAACAAGAGGTCTGCCCCAACACATTTTCCGGTAATAAAGACCGGGAGTTTGGTCCGATCCAACGGACCGTCTACTTAAACGCGTCTGCGTTTACGTGGACGGCAACCATTGTGAGGGATCGGGGTAACATCACGAATAGAGGTGATGTTAAGTCCAACAGCTTGCAACGCGCGCAAAGCRGACTCACGTCCTGAACCTGGGCCTTTGACTTSAACTTCYAAAGTCYGCAYGCCGTGGTCTTTWGCTTTGTTGCCKRCGTCTTCTGCAGCCATCTGAGCCGCATAAGGWGTCGATTTACGAGASCCTTTGAAGCCYTGAGCACCMGCAGAKGACCAAGCAATAGCATTGCCCTGAGCATCGGTGATGGTGATCATCGTATTGTTGAACGTTGCATTTACGTGTGCAACGCCAGATGCGATGTTTTTGCGTTCACGACGACGTGGACGCTGAGTTGTAGCCTTAGCCATAACGAGCCTCTATTTCTTTTTGCCGGCAATGGCCTTTGCGGGGCCTTTGCGTGTACGTGCATTAGTGCTGGTACGCTGACCGCGAACGGGAAGTCCACGACGATGACGCAGGCCGCGATAGCAACCCAARTCCATCAAGCGTTTAATGTTCATCGCAACTTCACGACGAAGATCACCTTCAACTTGGTAATCTGCATCGATTGCTTCACGGATGCGCATAACTTCGTCATCCGTGAGTTGATTTACGCGACGTTCGAGAGGAATCTCAACTTTAGCGCAGATTTCCTGTGCTTTTGTGTTTCCGATTCCGTGGATATATGTAAGCGCGATAACGACTCGTTTGGAAGTCGGTATGTTAACGCCAGCGATTCGTGCCAAAGCCGTAACTCCTTAGCCTTTGGTTTCAAAGGCTTCGTATTGAAAACATGTCTGAAGAGGCGCGATTATAAGAATTAACGCAACCAAGTCAATACGGAGTTTTTCAACTCACTATGTTTTCGAGTTGACGCGTGACTTCTTCAATAGCTGTCATGCCGTCAACTTGCTTCAAAATACCGATATCCCCGTAGAATGTGGAGATCGGCGCGGTTTGTTCGTGGTAGGCTAAAAGCCTAGCCCGCACGGTTTCGGCGTTGTCATCCGTGCGCCGGGAAAAATCGGTCCCTCCGCACGTATCGCAAACGCCTTCCTTTGCAGGCTTTTGAAACGATTCGTGATAACCAGACCCACATTGAGTGCAGGTATAGCGGCCACAAATACGTTCCACCATGGCTTCATCGTCTACTGTTAACTCGATCACATAATCTAGTTTCAGAGACTTTTCAACCAACATTTCACCAAGGGCTTCGGCCTGGGGTACGGTTCTTGGAAAACCATCCAGAATAAAGCCATTAGCACAATCTTTTTTATCAACGCGCGAAGCAATCATGCCGATGATCATTTCATCGGGAACAAAAGCCCCCGTGTCCATCAGCGCCTTGGTCTCTCGACCTCGCTCGCTCCCGGACGCGACCTCCGCGCGCAACATATCACCCGTAGATAATTGGATGACACTTAATTTTTGTTCCAGTCGTTTAGACTGCGTACCCTTACCAGAACCCGGAGGTCCAAGAAGAATCAAATTGGTCATTTTTTACGCTTCCCTCGTAATTTCGACTTTTTGATTAAACCCTCATATTGGTGAGCCATCAAATGTGATTGTACTTGCGTTACGGTATCCATAGTAACCGTTACTACAATCAACAAAGAGGTTCCACCAAAATAAAATGGTACAGAGTATTTAGACATCAAAATTTCCGGCAACAAACAAATCGCAGACAAGTAGGCAGCACCGATAACGGTCAGGCGCGTCAACACTTTATCCAGATAGTCTGAGGTGTTTTTACCCGGACGAATGCCCGGAATAAAACCGCCGTACTTTTTTAAGTTGTCGGCTGTGTCAGAAGGATTAAAGACAACAGCGGTGTAGAAGAATGAGAAGAATACGATCATAAAAACAAATGTGATCAGATATCCAGGTTGTCCACGGCCCATTACGGACATCATGGTGGTGACCCATTCAGGTCCCTGCCCTGCGGCGCTGAGGCCCATAATGGTCACGGGAAGACCCAGCACTGAGCCCGCGAAAATCGGCGGAATAACACCCGCAGTATTGATTTTCAAAGGCAAGTGGGTGCTTTCGCCCCCACTCATGCGGTTGCCTTGTTGACGTTTTGGGTATTGCACAATGATGCGACGTTGAGCGCGTTCAACGAACACAATCAAGAAGATCACGCCAACCACCATGATGATCAGACCAATGATGAAGATGGCGCTGAGTGCACCCGTACGACCCAATTCCAAGGTACTGGCAACAGCCGTAGGAAGGTTCGCAACAATACCGGCGAAAATAATCAGCGAAATGCCATTACCAATGCCACGTTGAGTAATTTGTTCACCCAACCACATCAGGAAGATGGTTCCGCCTGTCAGCGTCACAACGGTGGTAAAGCGGAAGAACCAGCCCCCGTCCTGAACGATGCCATTCATGCTTTCCAAGCCCACAGCGATGCCGTAAGCCTGCATTACAGTGATCAGCACCGTTAAGTAACGGGTGTACTGGTTGATCCGTTTAGAACCGTTTGCGCCTTCTTTTTTCATGGCTTCCAAGGACGGCGAAATCGTCGTCATCAGTTGCATGATAATCGAAGCCGAAATATACGGCATGATATTCAGGGCAAAGATGGTCATGCGCGAYARCGCACCMCCCGTGAACATGTCRAACATGCCCAGCAATCCGCCAGAATTCTGRCTGAAKAGATCTTTAAGGGCCGCTGCATTGATGCCCGGCAAGGGAATATAYGTTCCCAACCGATATACAATCAGTGCGCCCAAAGCGAACCAAATACGCTTTTGAAGATCCGTAGCTTTTGAAAAAGCGCCGAACCGTCCTGCGTTTTGGCCCATTTTTTCACCCGTAGATGCCATGTAACGTCGTCTCCGTTTTAGTGGTCTTAGCTTTTGTCAGCTTTTGGCTTAGGGCCAACGGCTTTGACTTCGGCAATGGTAATTTTGCCACCAGCTTTTTCGATGGCTTCAACAGCAGCCTTAGAGGCGCCAGCAGCTTCGATGGTCAATTTKGCTTTGATKTCGCCGCGAGCAAGGATGCGAATGCCGTCGTAACGACCTTTCAACATWCCARYTTCRCGNAASAANAGCTTCGTTRAYCACTTTTTTRGCATCCAATTTTTTGTTATCGACTGCTTTTTGCAGATCGCAAACATTGAATATCGCAAAAGATTTCGCGAAGATATTGTTAAAGCCGCGCTTTGGCAGGCGTTGGTAAAGCGGCATCTGGCCACCCTCG